>JACCXE010000039.1 GCA_013697265.1 Actinomycetota bacterium
CTGTTCCACAAGGTCACGAACTTCTCGGCCCAAGAGGTCAATACGGTCGGGGCGCCGTCGCTCATCACGCGCATCACCAACGACGTCCAGCAGATTCAGATGCTTGTGGTCATGGTCAGCACCATGGCAATTTCGGCGCCGATCACGATGATCGTGGGCATCGTGATGGCGTTGCGCCAAGACGTCGGGCTATCCGCGATCTTGCTGGTGTCGATGCCGGCGGCTGCGGTTGTCCTCGGCCTCATCGTCGGCGGCATGGTGCCCGCCTTCCGCGTGATGCAAGAGCGCATCGACGAAATCAACCGCGTGTTGCGTGAGCAGATCACCGGCATCCGCGTGGTGCGCGCTTTCGTGCGCGAGAAGGAAGAGGCCCGCCGGTTCGACACGGCCAACCGCGCACTGACGAAAACGTCGCTGCGGGGTGGTCGACTGATGTCGGCGATGTTCCCCACCGTCAACATCCTCGTGAACATGTCGAGCGTCGGCGTGCTTTGGCTAGGCGCCAGCCGTGTGCAATCGGGGGCGATACAGGTCGGCACGATCGTGGCCTACCTCAGCTATCTCGTGCAGATCTTGATGTCGGTTGTCATGGCCACCTTCATGGTGTCGATGATTCCCCGCGCCGCGGTCTCTGCGGGCCGAACCCAGGAAGTGCTCGACACCGAGCCAACCGTCGTTCCCCCCGCGTCGCCGACGACGCCCCTCGTCACGGCACAGGTCGAGTTCCGCCAGGCCGGCTTCCACTACCCCGGCGCTGAGCGCGCCGTGTTGCACGACATTTCGTTCCTAATCGCACGGGGACAGACCACCGCGGTGATCGGCAGCAGCGGCGCGGGCAAGACCACGCTCGTAAACCTGATCCCCCGCCTGTTCGACGGCACTTCGGGGTCGGTGCTGGTGGGTGGGGTCGACGTGCGCGAGCTCGCCCCTGAAGTGTTGTCGAGCAAGCTCGGCCTGGTGCCGCAAAAGCCGTTCCTGTTCTCGGGCACCGTGCGCAGCAACCTGCAATACGGCCGGCCCGACGCAACCGAAGAAGAGATGTGGGCTGCACTGCGCGTCGCCCAGGCCGATGACTTCGTGAAGAAGATGCCGGGCGCGCTCGACGCCCGTATCGAACAGGGCGGCACCAACGTGTCGGGCGGTCAGCGTCAGCGGTTGTCGATAGCGCGCGCACTCATTCGCAAGCCCGAGGTGTTCGTCTTCGACGACTCGTTCTCTGCCCTCGACCTGTCCACCGACGCCCGCCTGCGCGCCGCACTGCCGGCCTTCACCGCGGACTCAGCCGTGTTGATCGTGGCTCAACGGGTTTCGACGATCTCCACCGCCGACCAAATCATCGTGCTCGAAGACGGCGAGATGATCGGCAAGGGCACTCACACCGAGTTGCTCGGAAGCTGCCCCACCTACGCCGAGATCGTGCAAAGCCAGATCGGTGAGAAGGAAGGGGCAGCGGCGTGAGCATGACCAACGGCAAGGACGAGAACGGCAACGGCAACGGCAAAGCCGCCGCGGGGAACAACGGGCAGAACGGCAAGGACGAGGAAGAGGAACATCTTCCGTCGTCTGCGCTCGCGGGCGGAGCGGGGCCGAGTCGGTGGGGTGCCGGCGCGATGCCGCTCGAGAAGTCGCGGGACTTCGGCGCCAGCGTGAAGCGATTGGCCTCGATGCTGCGGGGCCAGTGGCCGACGTTGATCGTCGTGCTGATCGCAGCGGTGTCGAGCGCGGTGCTCAACGTTTGGGGCCCGCGCATGCTCGGCCACGCAACCGACGTGATCTTCCGAGGCGTCACACAGCCCGGCGGCATCAACTTCGGGCGGCTGCACCGGATCCTGTTCGAGGTGGTCGCCTTGTACGTGGCGTCGTGGTTGCTCGCGCTGGTCGCGTCGTACCTGATCGCCGGCCTCGTGCAGGGAATGATGTTCCGCCTGCGAGCGCAGGCCGAAGACAAGATCAACGCACTGCCCCTCAACTACATCGACCACCACGCGCGCGGCGATTTGCTCAGCCGAGTCACCAACGACATCGACAACGTGGCGCAGAGCCTCCAGCAGACGCTGAGCAACACGCTGACATCGGTACTGGTGCTCATCGGCTGTTCCGTGATGATGGTGTCGATCTCATGGCAACTGGCGCTGGTCGCATTGGTCACCGTGCCGCTGTCGATCTACTCCATGAAGATGATCGGTGGACGGGCCCGCCCCAAGTTCATCGGGCAGTGGAAGCACACTGGTGCGCTGAACGCGCAGATCGAAGAGACCTTCACCGGTCACGCGATCGTGAAAGCCTTCGGGCAGCAGGCGGCCACCGAAGACAAGTTCCGCGCCACGAACGACGAGCTCTATGACGCGGCGTTCGGCGCGCAGTTCATGTCGAGCCTGATGCAGCCGGCCACGATGTTCATGGGCAACCTGCAATACGTGCTGGTCGCGGTGGTTGGTGGCCTGCGGGTATCGAGCGGCGCGATAAGCGTCGGCGACGTCCAGGCCTTCATCCAGTACTCCCGCCAGTTCTCGATGCCGCTGACCCAGCTCGCCTCGAACATGAACGTGTTGCAGAGTGGCATCGCGTCACTCGAGCGCGTTTTCGAGTTCCTTGATGCCGAGGAGCAAAGCTCGGACCCGACCGACAGCGCGCTGCCCATACCTGTGCGCGGACGCGTCGAGTTCAAAGACGTCGACTTCTCCTACGACCCGAACCTAAAACTGATCGAGGGTCTGTCGCTTCTCGCCGAACCCGGACAAACGATCGCGATCGTCGGCCCTACCGGTGCGGGCAAAACCACGCTCGTCAACCTGATCATGCGGTTCTACGAGCTCGACGGCGGCGAGATCACACTCGACGGCCACGACATCGCCAATCTCTCCCGCCACGAGCTGCGGTCGCAGATGGGCATGGTGCTGCAAGACACGTGGCTGTTCGGTGGCTCGATCAAAGCCAACATCGCCTACGGCAAGCCCGGATGCACCGACGACGAGGTGCTCGCCGCGGCGAAGGCGACTTACGTCGACCGTTTCGTGGCCACCCTGCCTGACGGTTACAACACGATCATCAACGAAGAGGGCGACAACATCAGCGCGGGCCAGAAGCAGCTGCTCACCATTGCTCGCGCCTTCCTCGCCGACCCCGCGATCCTGATCCTCGACGAAGCCACGAGTTCGGTCGACACCCGTACCGAAGTGCAGGTGCAAGAGGCCATGAACGCGCTGCGGGCGTCGCGCACGAGTTTCGTGATCGCCCACCGGCTGTCGACGATCCGCGGCGCCGACCTCATCGTGGTCATGCAGAACGGCCAGATCGTCGAGCAGGGTACGCACCACGAACTGCTGAGCCACGACGGGCCCTACTTCGACCTCTACAACTCGCAGTTCGTCGCACCCGTCATCGACGAGGTCAACGTTTAAAGCCCGCCCGGGCTAACGACTACGAATTTCCTCTACCGCAGTTGTGACCTTGGTGAGGGTGTCGATGTCGGGGGACACGCCGAGGCCGGGGCCGGTCGGCACATCCAACAACCCGTCGTGCATCACGAACGGTGCCGTGATGTCCTTGAGGAAGTAGCGGTCGGACGCGCTCGTGTCGCCCGGCAACGTGAACCCGGGCAGGGCGGCGAGCGCCAGGTTGGCGGCGCGACCCAGGCCGGTCTCGAGCATGCCGCCACACCACACCGGCACACCGAGCGAATAGCAAAGGTCGTGGACCGCCGCCGCTTCGAGATAACCGCCGACGCGGCCAGCCTTGATGTTGACGATTTCGCACGCACCGAGTTCGATCGCGGCCTCGGCCATTTTGGCCGAGCCGATCGATTCGTCGAGACAGATTGGTGTGCCGATCCGCCGGGCGAGCCGGGCGTGACCGGTGAGGTCGTCTTCGGCCAGGGGCTGTTCGAGCATGAGCACGTTGAACCCGTCGAGGGCGCCCAGCGCTTCGCCGTCGTCGAGGGTGTAAGAGGCGTTGGCGTCAACCTGGAGGGCCAGCTGGTCGCCGAAGGTCTTGCGAACTGCTTTGACCGGTTCGATGTCCCAGCCCGGTTCGATCTTCAGCTTGATGCGCAGATACCCCTCGGCCAAATATCCGTCGACCTGTTCGATCAGTTCGTCGATCGAGGCGGGGATGCCGACGCTGACTCCACACTCCACCGACGCGCGCGCCGCGCCGAGGGCTTCTCCGAAGGACTCCCCCGTACTGCGCAACTCGGCGTCCATCACCGCCATCTCCAACGCCGCCTTGGCCATCGGGTGGCCGCGCACACCGGCGAGCACCTCGGCAACCCGGCTGGCCGAGACGTCGCCCGCGGCGAGCAGCCGCGGGACCAGGTGACGGCGCAGCACCAGTTGCGCGCTCTCGACGTACTCGGACGAGTAGCCCGGCTCGCTCATCGCCACGCACTCACCCCATCCGTCGCCGTCGGGGGTGCGCACTCGCACGAGGATCACGTCGCGGTCGGTCTCGGTGCCGAACGACGTGCGAAACGGCCGCACAAGCGGCATCGATATTCGCCGCAGCGCCACCGCCTCGATTCGCACGCTTTGGAGATTACGGCCGCGAACAATCTTTCGCCTAGTTAATTAGTCTGGTAAAGTATTTCCATGCCTCGGACAGCTAGCGCCGCTACAGCCACCAACACGGCGCCGGCCGAGATGGCGGCCCGCCTCCGGCTCAGCTCAACGCGCCTCCACCGGCAGCTGCGTCGCGAGGCGGGCGTTGCGCTCACGCCGAGTCAGATCTCGGCGCTCGCCACGATCCACAACCACGGCCCGCTGACGCTGGGCGCGCTGGCCGAGCACGAAGGGGTGGCCCCGCCCTCGATCACCAAGGTGCTGGCGATTCTCGAGGAAGACGAACTCGTTGCCCGCGCCCCCGATCCGGCCGACCGCCGGGTCAGCTTCGTCACGATCACCCCGAAGGGGTCGGGCCTCGTCGCCGAGTCGCGGCGCCGCAAAACGGCTTGGCTCAGCGGCCGCATCCGTGAACTCACCCCCGACCAGCGGCAGCGTCTCGCCGATGCACTCGACGTGCTCGACGCCTTGACGCAGAAAGACCTTTCGTAGTGGCACGCCTCAAACTCGCAACCTCTGAGACATTTCGTTCGATGCGCAGCCGGAACTTCCGGCTGTTCTTTACCGGCCAACTCATCTCACAAATCGGCAACTGGCTCACCCTCGTCGCCCAGACACTGCTGGTCTACAAGCTGACCCATAGCGGCGTCGCGCTCGGCTTCCTCGCCGCCGCTCAATTCGGCCCCGTTCTCCTCATAGGCGCGTTTGCGGGGTTGGTGGCCGACCGTTCGGACAAACGCAAGCTCTTACTGATCGTGCAGTCGCTGGCAATGCTCCAGTCCTTCGCGCTTGCCGCGATTGCATTCATGGACAACCCGTCCGTCGCCGCGATCTTCGCCATCGCCGTGTTCGGGGGCATCGCCACCGCCTTCGACAACCCGGCCCGCCGGTCCTTCGTCGTCGAGATGGTGCCCCACGTTGACATCAACAACGCCGTGAGCCTGAACAGCGCGCTGATGACCGGGTCACGCGTCATCGGTCCCGCCATCGCAGGGCTGCTCATCTCGACGGTCGGATACGGCTGGTGCTTCCTGCTCGACGGAGTCACTTACACCGCGGTGATCATCGGCTACTTCATGATGAACACCAAAGAGTTGCACCGGGCTCCCGCCCAACAACGAGGCCGGGGCCAGATCCGCGAGGGCCTGCGCTACGTCATGAGCGTGCCCGATCTCTGGGTGCCCCTGGCGATGATGACCGTGATCGGTACGCTGGCCTTCAATTTCCAAACGGTGCTTCCCCTGTTCGTGGCCCGCGACCTTCATGGCAGCACGGTCACCTTCACGTGGTTGCTGTCGGTCGTGAGCCTGGGCTCGCTGTTCGGCGCGCTCCGCACGGCGCGGCGCTCGTCGATCTCGGTGCGTACCGTCAGCTTGGCCGCCGTCGGCTTCGGCGTGGCCATGACCGCGCTGGCACTCAGTCCCAACCTGCCAGTTGCGTTCATCGTCGGCGTCGGGTTGGGCGTCACGAGTATCGGCTTCATGACATCGTCCACCGCGATCGTGCAGACCCAGTCCGAACCGTCAATGCGCGGCCGCGTGCTCGCGCTCCAGGCGATGGTCTTTCTCGGGTCCACGCCGATCGGCGGCCCGATCGTGGGCTACATCGGCCAGCATTTCGGCGGCCGCTACTCGCTCGGCGTCGGCGCCGTCG
>JACCXE010000041.1 GCA_013697265.1 Actinomycetota bacterium
TACCGAAGATTGCCGAGAAACTGGCCGCCCGGGTCGAGATGGTGCGCGAGCTCACGGGCGCGGACAAGGTGCACATCGTCGGCCACAGCCTGGGCGGCATCGTGGCCCGCTGGTACGTGCAAGAAGAAGGCGGCGACCAAACCGTGAATACGGCGATCACGCTCGCTTCGCCGCACTCGGGCACGATCGCCGCGTTTGCCGGGCCCGGCCGTACCGCCCGCGAGCTGCGCCCCGGGTCGTGGGTGATGCGACGCTTGAACGACACGGCTACGCCGTCCGACGTCCGATGGGTCGCGTTCTACGGCGACTCCGACGCGCTGATTCAGCCGTCACGTTCGGGTCGCATCGAGGCGCCCGCCCTCAACGCTCGGAACATGCTCATCCCCGGCATCGGTCACCTCGGCATGTTGATGTCGGGTGACGTCGTAAACCAGATCATCGACGAGCTGTTGAACCCGCCCGCAGCCGCAACATCGCTACCGATGTTCGCCCGGTGGACGAAGAACGCCCGCGTCGGCGCACCCGCGCGCGCGGCGCGGCGGGCCGCCGCTTCCTAAGCCCGCTTCACCGGCGCCCAGGCCAGCAGCAACCGTTTCTCACCGAGGCCGGGGAACCGGATCACGATCTCAGCCCGGTCGCCCGCGCCGACAATGTCGATCACGATTCCTTCGCCCCAGGTCTCGTGCACTACGGCCTCGCCCACACCCAGCCCGAGCGCTTCAGCGCCCTTCGTCTTGGCCGGCGTGTCGCCCCGGCCGGCGCGCATCGCGGCCTCGACAATGCGGTCCCGCCCCCGGAGTCGGTCGTTGCCAGCGCGGGCGGTAGACCAGCTCGACCCGTTGCTGCCGCCGGAGGTGCGCGGGCTGCTCTCGATCACCTCTACCAACCGCTCAGGCAGTTCCTTCAGGAACCGCGACGGCGGGTTGTACTGACTCGACCCCCACAGCGTGCGCGTGAACGCGTTCGTGAGGTAGAGCTGTCGCTGCGCCCGCGTGATGCCTACGTAAGCCAGGCGGCGTTCCTCTTCCATCTCGTCGGGGTCGCCCAACGAACGCAGATGCGGGAACACGCCCTCTTCGAGGCCCGACAGGAACACGATCGGGAACTCGAGGCCTTTGGCCGTGTGCAGCGTCATGAGCACGACCACCGACTCGTCGGGGTCGATATCGTCGGCGTCTGACACGAGTGCGACCGCCTCGAGGAACGCTTCGAGGGTTTCGTACTGCTCGGCCGAGCCGAGCAACTCGTTGATGTTCTCGACCCGCCCCGCGGACTCGATGCTGTGTTCGGCTTCGAGCAACGCTACGTAGCTCGTGCGATCGATCACGGCCTGCAGCACCGTGGTCGGCGCCACGCCCTCCTTGGCCAGCGCACGCAAGTAAGCGAGCGACACGAGCAGTTCGTTGATGCCGCCGAGGGCCTTGCCGCTCACGCCGGCCCGGTCGGCTTCTTCCAATCCGCGGTGGAACGGAAGGTTGTGCGCGTTGGCGTAGGCGTCGAGCTTGCCGACCGAGGTGTCGCCGATGCCGCGCTTGGGCACGTTCAAGATCCGCTTCATCGACACTTCGTCTTCGGGGTTCACCACCGCACGTAAATACGCGAGTAGGTCCTTCACCTCTTTACGGTCGTAGAACTTCGTGCCGCCGATCACCCTGTAGGGCACGCGACGGCGGGCCAGTTCTTCTTCGATGGCGCGGCTCTGCGCGTTGGTGCGGTAGAAGACGGCGACGTCGCCCCACCGCCCACCGCTTTGTTGTTGTGACACGGTGCGATCGACGATCCACGCGGCTTCGTCGCGTTCGTCGTCGGCACGGTAATTGACGATGAGGTCGCCGCCCCCGCTGTCGGTCCACAACGACTTCGGCGTACGGGCCAGGTTGTTCGCGATCAACGAGTTCGCGGCGTCGAGGATGTTTTGCGTGGACCGGTAGTTTTGGTCGAGCACGATCACCCGCGTGTTCGGGAACGCTTTCTCGAACTCGAGGATATTGCGGATGTCTGCGCCGCGGAAGCCGTAGATCGACTGGTCGGAGTCGCCGACAACGCACACGTTCTGGTGCTTCTCGCCAAGCAGCAGAACGAGTTCGTTCTGCGCCTTGTTCGTGTCTTGGTACTCGTCGACCATGATGTGCGTGAAGCGGGTTTGCCACTCTTGCAGCGCCTCTTCGTCGACTTGCAGCAGGTTCACGGTGACCATCAGCAGGTCGTCGAAGTCCATCGCGTTGGCGGCAGTGAGCCGGCGCTGGTACTCGGTGTAGGCAGGCGCAATGAGCTTTCGCTCGGGCGGCGACTCGGCCCTCTCGGCGTAGGTATCGAAGTCGACCAGTTCGTTCTTCGCCCCGCTCACCGCGTTCAACACGCTGCGCGGGGTGTGTCGCTTGGTATCGACGCCTTGGTCTCGCAGCACGTAGGTCATGAGGCGCAGCGCGTCGGCGTCGTCGTAGATGGTGAAGCCGCTGCGATAGCCGAGACGATGGGCGTCGCGGCGCAATATGCGCACGCAGGCCGAATGAAATGTGGAGATCCACATTTTGTCGGCGACGGGGCCGATCAAGGACCCGACGCGATACCGCATCTCGTCGGCGGCCTTGTTGGTGAAAGTGATCGCCAGAATCGACCACGGCGAGACGTTTTGCTCACGGATCAGCCACCCGATGCGGTGGGTTAGCACCCGCGTCTTTCCTGAGCCGGCTCCAGCCACGATCAGCAGAGACCCGCCCAGGTGGGACGCGGCCTCGCGCTGAACGGGGTTGAGTCCGCTCAGCAGGTCGTGTTCAGGCACCACCTGAATCTACAGAGGGGGTCTCTGCCGGCCGAACCGGCACCCCTAAACGGGTTACAGCCGAGTTTCTCGGTCAACCACGACCGTGTCGCCGCCGCGGCGTGTGCCGGCATCACCGGCACGGTTGAAGCCGCCCCAGCTGCTCCAGAAGATCGCGGAAAGCACAACCCCGGCTGCGCCGACGAGCATCAGAATGACGCCGATCGTGTGGACATTGAAGCCCTCGGTATGTACGTCAACGGCAAAGCGCATGATCGCGCCTACCGCAACGAGGAAAAGACTGGTGCCGATACCCATCGCGTTACCTCCAAAGGTGAACGAACACTCAGTGCTCTGAATGCAGTTAGTGATACCCCGGATCCGGAGAACCGAGTCCGGGACGAACCGGCTTGCTTCGGCGCCGACGGGGCAAACTGCACCAATGTCCGACTCTGTGCTTGTCGAGATCGATGGCCCCGTCACGATTATCACGATCAATCGGCCGCACGCCCGCAACGCGGTGGACCGCTCCACCGCCGAAGCGCTCGCTGACGCGTTCCGCGCCTTTGACGCCGACGGGTCGCAGCACGCCGCGGTACTGACCGGCGCCGGGGGCAACTTCTGTGCTGGTGCCGACCTCAAGGCGGTCGCAAGCGGAGCGCAGGGTGGCAAGCCGTTGCGGGAGGGCGACGGACCGATGGGCCCGACGCGGCTGCTGCTGAACAAGCCAGTCATCGCCGCGGTCGAAGGCTTCGCGGTGGCCGGCGGCATCGAGCTCGCCGTGTGGTGCGACCTGCGGGTGGCGGCCGCGTCGGCCACCTTCGGTGTGTATTGCCGGCGGTGGGGTGTGCCCCTCATCGACGGCGGCACGATCCGCCTCCCCCGCCTTATCGGACAGAGCCACGCGCTCGACCTGATCCTCACCGGCCGCGGCGTCGGCGCTGACGAAGCCCTACGCATCGGGCTCGCAAACCGGGTCGTGCCCGACGGCGAGGCCCGATCCGCCGCGATCGCGCTCGCGTATGACCTCGCGGCGCTGCCACCCAACTGCCTGCGGGCCGACCGCCGGTCCGTGTTCGAGCAGTGGGGTTCGGATCTCGACGATGCGATCACCCGCGAATACGCCGGCGGCGTCGAGGTGATCCGGTCGGGCGAGACGCGGGCCGGCGCCGAACGGTTCGCGTCCGGCGCCGGGCGTCACGGCTCCGCGGTCTAACGGCTACGCGTCGACATAGGCAGCCCACGACGGCGGGTTGCCCTGCGCCGTCTCGTAGTCGGCCAGCAACTTGAACCCGCTGCCGCCGTCCACCGACTCGCGGACGATGTCGGCGTGTCCGGCGTGGCGCGCCGTCTCTTCGATCACATGGTGCAGCACCCAGCGCAGGGACCAGTTGTCCTCGTCCTGAGGAAACCACGGCACGCCCGTGGGGATCGGCACCAGCCGGCCGAGGTCGGCCTCGGCCACAAGAAGGTCTTCGGTCTGGCCCGCAACCTCGTCGTAGAACGCGAGCGTCGACGCTAGCGTTTCGCCATCGAGCAGCGTGAAGCCGGTTTCGTACTCGGCTTCCATGCCGGCGACCTCGCGGTCGGCGACGATGCGCTGCATCCAATGCCGTTCGGTGAGCGCGACGTGCTTGATGATGCCGCCCACGCTCAGTGCGCTGACTGTCGGCGCCGCCTTCGCTTGTTCGTCGGTCAGGCCGAACGCCGTGACCTTCAACACGTATCGCTGCTGGCGCATGAACTCGATGATTGTGGTGCGCTCGTCGAATGTTGGAGGGGTCAGACCGGCCATTTCGGCCTCCTTGGTTGTCGTTGGTGATACGAGGATGCGGCATTAAACCGGTCATCCTCTGGCCGGTTTTTGTGGGATTCTCTTTTCATGCGAGCCGATCGTTTGGTGGCGATTCTCAACCTGCTCCAGGTGCGGAGCCAGGTCACGGCGCTCGAGGTGGCCGACGAGTTGGAGGGCTCCGAGCGCACGGCGCGTCGCGACCTCGAAGCACTCGGCCAGGCCGGCGTACCCGTCTATTCGCTGCAGGGCCGCAACGGTGGCTGGCGGTTAGCGGGAGGCGGCAAGACCGACCTGTCGGGGCTCACCGCCGAGGAGACCCGGGCGCTGTTCCTCGTCGCCGGTCCGTCCTCGGCCGCGTCGCCGGCGGTCCGTGCCGCGGTGCGAAAGCTTGTGCGGGCGCTGCCCGAGCCGTTCCGGGAAGCAGCTGACGCGACGACGGAGCGCGTCGTGGTGGATCGGTCGGGATGGGACACGCGTTCGCCCAACCGTCAACCTCGGACACCACCGTTTCTCGACGAGATGCAGCGCTGCGTGATCGAAGGCCGGCAGGTGTCGCTCGGCTACGTGGCACGGGACGGCGCGTCGACAACGCGCATCGTGGAGCCACTGGGTCTCGCGTCTAAAGGCGCGCACTGGTATCTCGTCGCGTCGACCGAGGCCGGCATGCGGACGTTCCGGGTTGACCGCGTCTCGTCGGTCGAGGAGACCGGTGCCACCGCGACACGTCCCGACGGTTTCGATCTGTCCGACGCGTGGCAACTCATCACCGACAAGGTCGATGACATGCGGACGCCCGTCGTGGCGAACGCATCGATCAACGCCGAGTTGCTCCAAGTCGCCAAATGGATATTCGGCACGCGGCTGCGCATCGGCCCCCCATCCTCGCCCGGCTGGATCAGCGTCGAGGTCCGAGGCGCACACCTTCGCGCCCTCGCAGGGGAGATCGCCGGCCTTGGCAACAACGTTGTCGTGCACGACCCAGCACAAATCCGCGCCGCGCTCCGCGAAATCGGCGAGGAACTCGTCAGCGCGTACAGCTAGCGGATGGAGTCGGCGTGGGCGATCGCGGTGAATTGCCGCCACAGGATGGCAACGAGCACGCCTGAGCCAGCGAACGCGAACCAGAACGGAGCTATGACGCCCCAGGCGCCGGCGATGACGCCACCAAAAACGCCGCCCACGACGATGCCGCCTTGCACGCCGATGAGGTAGACGCTGCTCACCCGACCCTGCAGCTCCATCGGTACCGCGCGCTGACGAACACTTGTGGACGTCGCACCCCAGACGAACGCATGCGCGCCGAACACAAGCATGACGGCGAGCGCAACCCAGAGCGTCGTCGTCAACGCAAGCGCGAGATGCGTGAGTGTCTCGATGATCAGTCCGGCGCGCATGAGATTGCCGAGGCTGACCCGAGACGAGAGCCATCCGTACAGGCCGGTCGCGACGAG
>JACCXE010000061.1 GCA_013697265.1 Actinomycetota bacterium
GAGGCCGCGGTTCTTGGCCCCGATCGCGCCGCCGCTCAGTGGCGCCTCGATGAAGTGGTGTCCGCTGGCCGCGAGTTGGGCCGCGATGGCCTGGTTGCTTTCGGGCAGGGTGGTCGACAAGTCACACAACACGGCGCCGGGTGGCGCGTTGGCCGCCCACTCGGCCGCGACCGCGGTGACCGTCGACGGGTCGGGCAGGGACGTGAACGTCACGTCCACCGCCTTGGCCAACTCGGCGACCGACCTTGCCGGGGTAGCGCCTTCGATTGCCTTGACGCGCACCTCGTCGAGGTCGCTCACCGTCACCGCGTGACCGTCGGTCACCAGGTTCTGCGCTATTGCGCCGCCGATATTGCCGAGTCCGACTACTCCAACGTTCGCCACGGCGCTATACAAGCAGAAACCTGACACCAACGTTAGATGAGTGAATAACGTTCGCCGCATGGACCCAGCTGGCGAACACCTCTCAGCCCACGCGGCGGCCGCACCCGATCGGCCCGCCGTCGTGATGAACACGTCGGGCGTCGTCCGCACCTACGGCGACATCGAAGCGGCGTCGGCCCGCTTGGCCCGCGTATTGCGCGAACGCGGCCTGGGTGTCGGCGACCACATCGCCGTGCTGATGGACAACCAGCCCGAGTTCTACGACGTCGTGTGGGCTGCGATGCGTCTCGGCGTCTACGTCACGCCCATCAACTGGCACCTCGTGTCAAAAGAGGCGGGCTACATCGTGCGCGACTGCGATGCGTCGGCGCTGTTCGCCAGTGCGTCACTCGCCGGCATCGTGGCCGGTTTCGGCGACGACATGGCCAACGTCAACACACGTATCTGCGTCGACGGCCACATCGACGGGTTCGAGAACCTGTCGGCGTTGGTGGACGGAGTGGACGCGTCAGCGCTGGACAACGAGCGCGACGGCGGCTGGATGTTCTACTCGTCGGGCACCACCGGTCAACCCAAGGGCATCCTGCCGCCGCTGCCTGACGGCGACCTCGGCGCGCCGTCGTTCCTTACCGGCATGTTGAAGGGTCTGTTCGGATTCACCGCGGACACGGTGTACTTGTCGCCCGGCGCGCCGTTGTACCACGCCGCGCCCGCCGGTTGGACCTTCGGCACGCAGCGCCTCGGCGGCACCCCGATCGTGATGGAGCGCTTCGACCCGCTCGAAGTGCTCGCGGCGATTGAGCGCCACCGCGTCACCCACGTGCAGTTCGTGCCGACCCACATGATCCGGATGTTGCGGCTCACCAAACAAGAGCGGTCGCGCTTTGACCTGTCCTCACTGCAAATGGTTTGCCACGCAGCAGCGCCGTGCCCGGTCGAAACCAAACGCGAGTTCATCGAGTGGATCGGCCCTATCGTGCATGAGTTCTACAGCGGCAGTGAGGGCGCCGGCCTCTGCTACGTGAACTCACACGATTGGCTGGCGCATCCGGGCACCGTTGGCCGCTCGATGAGCGGCGCGATCCACGTCATCGATCACGACGGAAACGACGTGCCCGTCGGCGAGGAAGGCGAAGTGTGGTTCGAGACCAGCCGCACCTTCGAATACCACAAGGACGCCGAGAAAACGAAGGCCGCGCACGACCCGAGGGGCTGGGCCTGGTTGGGCGACGTCGGCAAGCTCGACGCAGACGGCTTCCTTTATCTGACCGATCGCGCGTCGAACATGATCATCTCGGGCGGCGTGAACATCTACCCCCGCGAGATCGAAGACATCCTCGTCAACCATCCGTTGATCCACGACGTCGCCGTGATCGGCACGCCCGACGAGGACATGGGTGAGCACGTCACCGCCTTCGTGCAGTTGAAACCGGGCGAAGCGGCCACCCAAAACGAGCTCATCGCGTTCTGTCGCGAGCGTCTCAGCCACTTCAAATGTCCCAAAGAAGTGCGCTTCGTCGACGAGTTGCCGCGGCTGCCCACCGGCAAACTCTTGAAGCGTTTGCTATTGAAGTAGCCGTGGCCGCCGAGCTCGGGTTGAACGTGCTGTTAGCACGACCGCTGATCTCGTTGACACGCGCATACGAGCGCGTCAGGCCGGACGCGCCGCCTCTGCCCTTTTACGCCGGCTACATACGGGCACTCGACGGAGCCAACGACACACCGCGTGAGGTGGCTACCCGGGCCCGCATCTCGAAACGCGCTGCGGTCGCGCTCGGCACCGCGTTTGCGAAGAGCGGGCTTGCCCGTCAAGACGCGCAGGCCCGCTCGCAGGTCGCGCTTTCCGCTGCCGAGGACGCATGGAGGCCAGCCGACGCCTCGCGCGCGGCGCTCGAGCCGCTGGTGGAGCGCTTCGAACTCGAGCACCCGCACTACGTGATGACCTACGGAAGCGCTGATGCCAGCGCGGTCGGCGGGACGTATCCGCGGCACGGCCAGGATTGGAAGCCGGTGCTTCGATCGGAGCCGCTGGGCGACCTGCCGGTGAGCGCATTGTTGTCGCAGGCGTTGATGGACTTCACCATTCGTTATGAGAGCGGGTTCGTGTGGGCGCTGTCGAGCACGGTGCACGCGCTGCTCAAATTTCCCGATGAGGGTCTTCTGCTCTCCGATGCGCCGAAGGAAGCGGGTCTGACCGGTAACGGCAAGTCCGGGCTCGAGCGGCACCTGGTCGTCGAGGTCGACAACGGCGGCGGGGACCGCAAGATGCGTCGGGCAACATTGACCCTGCGAGGCAAGTTCGCGCGCGACGCCTACGAAGCCAACGTTGTTCGAGTGGAGCAGGAGTGGCGCGCGCGCTGCGGAGACGCGACCGTCTCCGCCCTCCGGGCTGCGCTAACGCAGGTCAACGCCGAACTGGAGCCCGGTCTCGCCGACCATCCGTTGCTGGCGTGGAGCGGCGGCTTGCGTGAGGCGAGTTAGCCGAGGATCACTGATTCTGCGATTCGACGAACTCGACGTTGCCCCGCAAGAAAACGTCAATTGACGACGTCTTGAACTCAGCGATCGACTTCATGTCAGGTACGTACAACTCGAACGCGTCGCCTTCGATCGCGTCGATGATCCCGGCGGCGACCGTCGTAGGCGGCTCCTTGTCGCCGTGAAAGAACGGTTCGTCGTTGTCGGGCAGGTCCCAAATTTCAGTGTCGATAGCGCCGGGGATGATCAGGCGCACGTCGACGCCGGTGCGCCAGAGGTCCATCGCCATCGACTCGCTCCACCCGCACAGCGCGAATTTGGACGCGCAATACGCGGCCTCGTGCATGATCCCGGCCCGTCCACCGAAGCTCGACACGTTCACGACCATGCCGTGGTTGCGCTCGAGCCACTTCGGCAACAACGCCTGGGCCATGCGGACCGGCGACTCGAAGTTGGTGCGCATCGTGTCGTCGATCTCGGCCTGCGTGAGATCCTGCACACTGCGACGCTTCGGGATGGCGGCGTTGTTCACGAGGATGTCGACGCCGTCCAGGTCGTGCCACGCCGCGTTGATCATCGCCTCGGCGCCGGCCGGATCGCCGAGGTCGCAGGCGTAGTAGCGCGCCGCGTCACCACGGCCGACCATCTCCCGCAACCGTTCTTCGCGTCGGGCCACAACCGCGACCGTGGCGCCCTTCGCTGTCAGCATCGGGGCCAGCGCGGCGCCGATGCCCGCCGACGCGCCGGTAACTACGACCTTTGATCCGTCGATCTTCACCGCGTCGTTGTACTCCGTCGGCGCCGGCGAAGCATTTTTCGACCCACTTCAGCGCGGATTGCGGCAAGCTGCAGCTATGAGTACCGCGAGGCTGTCGCGATTGGTACTGGTTGGCGTCGTCGTGGCGTCGATGCTGTCGGCGTGCGGCAGCGGTGGAGGCGCTCGCACTCTCACCATCCAGACTGACTATGCGAGCGACGAGTTCGCCGGATCATTGTGGGGCTTCTTCCCGAATCAGGTCGCGGTTCGGCCGGGCATGACGGTTCGCTTCCACCAAACGTGGACTGGCGAGGCCCACACGGTGACTCTCGGAACGCGGGTAACCGAACTCGCGGCGCCGTTCCGGCCCCAGCTGTCGAGGATCTTGTCGACGGGGGTGGTGAGCGAAGAGCCGCCCGGTTACCAAGCCTTCTCCGACGGCCTGCCGTTGTTCTTCAACGAGGCCGGCGTGAACCAGACTGCGGCACAGCGATGCGTCGCCCCCACCGTGGAAGATCTGCCTACCGACGCGACCGCGTGCAAGCGCCGCAAATTGCCACCTTTCAACGGGACCGAGGCCTACTACTCCAGCGGCTTCATTCCCTTCGACGGCGTGCGCGGCAATACCTTCGACCTCAAGATCGCCGAGGACGCCAACCCCGGCACCTACCTGTACTACTGCAACCTCCACGGCGCGCCGATGGGCGGGGAGATCACCGTTACCAAAGACGGTGATGTCTCGAAGCAGGCCGCGCTGAACCGGCAAGGCAAGAAGGAGGCAGACCGACTGGCCAAGGTGCTGCTCGATGTCTACCGCGACGAGAAAGCAGGAAAGAGCAAATATTCGGGCAACCTTGCGGGCTCGGGCGATGAGCGGAGCGTGAACGCGTTTGGCGCCATCAACGAATTCACGCCCCGCACGATTCACGCCAAGGTCGGCGAAAAAGTTACGTGGACGCTCATCGGTCACAACCTCAGTTTCAACGTGCCCGCATACGCGCCGATTTACATCGTTACGCCTGACGGAACCGTCACATTCAACGACGCCCTGAGACGTCCGACCGGCGGATGGCCCGGGCGCACGCCGCCTTTGTCAGATCGTGGAACCCCTCCGCGCCTCGTAAGCATCGACGCTGGTGCCTTTGACGGATCAGGGGGGTCGAAGTCCAACGGGACCGGATGGACGCCCGGCGACAAATACAGCATCACGTTCACAAAGAAGGGCAACTATCCCTACGCCTGCATCGTGCACCCGGGGATGATCGGCAAGGTCGTCGTCAGCTGACGCCTACCTAGTTAACGCGTTCGATCACGGTGCAGTTGGCCTGGCCGCCGCCTTCGCACATGGTTTGCAAACCGAGGCGCCCGCCAGTCGCTTCGAGTTGGTTCAAAAGCGTCGCGGTCATGCGCACGCCGGTCGCGCCAAGCGGGTGGCCGATCGCGATCGCGCCGCCGTTCGGGTTGTAGCGCTCGGGCTCGGGCTTGAACTCGCGGGCCCACATCAACGCGATCGCGGCGAACGCCTCGTTGCACTCGATCGCGTCGAAGTCGGCGGTGGACAGGCCGGTCTTTTCGTAGAGCTTGCGCGTCGCCGGGTTGGGGGCCGAAAGCACGAGGATCGGGTCTTCGGCCGCGACGCTGAAATGACGCAACACGGCGCGGTAGGGCAAGCCGAGGGCGTCGGCGGTCTCGCGTGACGCGATCAGCATCGCGGCCGCGCCGTCGGTGGTCTGGCTCGAGTTGCCCGCGGTGATGTCCTTGGCCGTCTCCGGCTCCCAGGACTGCGCCGGCGGCAGCGCCGCCACCTTCTCCAGCGACACGTCGGGGCGGATGCCTTCGTCGGCCGACAGGACGTCGCCGGTGAAGTTGCCGTTCTCGTCCTTGACGGGGACGGGCAGAATCTCCTTGGCGAAGTGACCGCTCGCAGTTGCCGCCGCGGCGCGGCGGTGCGACTCGACCGAGAACTCGTCCATCTCTTGCCGGGTGACGCCCCATTTGTCGGCCAGTTCCTGGGCCACCCGGAACTGCGCGTAGAGCTTGCCGTCGATCTCGGCCAGGTACTGCTGCGAGAAGGGACCGGTGCCGCCCCGGGCGTTGCTCGCCATCGGCACCCGGGTCATCGACTCGACGCCACACGCAATCGCGATGTCGTACATGCCCGACATCACCGACGCCGCCACGAAATGCATCGCCTGTTGTGACGATCCGCACTGCCGGTCCACTGAAGTAGCCGGCGTCGTCCACGGCAGTCCGCCGGCGATCACGGCGTTGCGCCCGATGTTGCAACCCTGTTCGCCGCTCTGGGTAACGCAGCCAGTCACGACGTCTTCGATGCGCTCGGGGTCTACACCGGTGCGCTCGACGAGGTTCTGCAGCGTGAAGCCGAGCAGGTCGCTCGGGTGCCACCCACTGAGCGCCCCTTTGCGCTTGCCGAACGCCGTGCGCACGACGTCGACGATTACTGCTTCACGAATTTCCATTTGCCTCTTCTTCTTTCTTGCGCCGGGCACGCTGGAGCGCCCCCGTCTCGTAGGCGAACTCCTGCATGCGACGCAGCCAAGCGAGGCGTTCGTCAACAGAGGCCGATGCGATTCGGTTCCGGCGTTCGCTCTCCTCCTCGGCCGTCGACCAGGCCTCACTCATCGCGTAGTTGCTCTAGTTCCGCGATGTCGTCGAGATCCTTGGACCGACCAGCCTTGCGTTTCATGGCGATCAGGTGGTCGATCGAGGCGATGCGAACGGGACGACCGGCGACAACCACGGACTTCGCGTCTCGAACGAGGTCTTCGAACGGCAGCGGCGACTCGACGAAGACGTCTAGCTCGAATACAGGATCGTTCGGATCAAGCATCGTGAAAACGCGCATGCCTTTGTCCGCGATCCAAGAGCGACGCATTTCGCCATCTGCGAACTGTTGGGCGAGGACGGGCAGTCGCGGTTCGAGCCCAAGACCCGTGAGCGCCGTCATGGCCCGGCTGGCCACTTCATCAGCGAGATCGATCACGACGTCAACGTCGACGGTCAGTCGAGCGAACCCGTGGGCGACGACCGCGACGCCGCCGACAAGAACGAACCGCACGTCGGCTTCGTCCAGCGCCGCGAAGACCCGTTCGTTCGTTGCCACCGTTCCAGCGTACGCACCGCTCAGACCTTCACCAGGTTGACGCCCTTGTCGCCGGTGACGAACTCGACGGTCTCGCCGACCCACTCGCGCTCCTCGAGTTCGCGCAACAGCGCGGCGTCTTCAACCTTGCCGTAGGCGCGCGACCCGTCCTCCAAGTCGCCGATCACGAGGCCCCACTCGGGTCCGCCGTCACGACCGTGGGCGACGGTGTAGGTCGCGACACGCGCGCTGCCCGCGTACGCGTCGGTGATGGGCACGGACGGCGCGACGGCGTCGACCGCGGCTTGCATGCCGGGTTGGTCGGGCGCCGCAACGTCTCCCGGTGTCGTGGAGTACACGCCAAAGCAGTGCTTGGTCATGTGCATGCCGACGCCGCTGACCATACCGACCGAATCGGGGTCCGCGCGCAACACGTCGGTCATCGCCGCGATCGAGTGCAGCATGTAGTTGCTGCCCGCGCCGCCGCTGAACGGAAGGCCGCCCGTAACGGTGAGGCCGCGCTGATCGTCGGTGGACAGACCGAGCGCGTCGCACGCGAGGTTCACGCTGCTTGCAAAACACGAGTACAGGTCGACGTGGGCGACGTCGTCGATCGCGACGCCGGCCACGCGCAACGCCTCGTCGCTCGCCGCCTTCATGGCCGGTGACACACTGAAGTCGCGGTGCTCAGCCAGGTAAACGGGGTCGGTGGTGTAGCACCAGCCCCGCAGGTACACGCGCTTGTCGACGGGCACACCGAGTTCGTCGGCCTTGGCGTGGCTGGCCACGATCACCGCGGCCGCCATGTCGACGTCCATGATCGACACCTCGTACTTGGTGTACGGGTAGCCGACGAGTCGGTTGTTCGCTGTCGGCGTCGCCAGTTCCGCGGCGTCGCGCGCCTGCGGGAACCACGCGTAGGGGTTCGTCGCCGCGACCTCGCTAAACGGCGCCAGGAGTTCGCCGATCTGCTTGTCGTAGTCGGCGGGGGTAACGCCGCGCGCGGCGCGTCGGGCGATGTCGAATGTCGGGAACGTGAGCCACGCCTGGAACACGTTGTGCGCGATCTCGGCGGGATGGAACGGCGCCTCGAACGGGAACGGCGGCGGGTTCTCGGCCTTGAAGCTCCAGGCCACGCGCTCGCCCGCCTTCTTGGCCCGGCGTTTCGTATCCAGCGCTTCGGCGCCGGTGATCACGGCGAGGTCCATCTCGCCGTTGATGATCGAGGTGGCGGCGTCGTCGATCAGCACCTGTGGTGTGGTGCCGCCGATGCCCGAATAGAAACGCTGGCGCGGGCTGATGCCGAGTGAGTCGGCGAGGCGGTCGACCGGCGCGTCATACGACCACGCCATGCAGTAGACGACCTGCAACGAATCGGCCGCAGCCAGCACGTCGCCGGTTGCGCCCGCGTCGGCCGCCGCTCGGCGACAAACGTCGTCCCACAACACCAGCGGTTCGGGCGACGGCCCGTCGTCGGGACGAATCGTGCGCTGCGCCACGCCGATGATGCACGGCGTGCGGG
>JACCXE010000064.1 GCA_013697265.1 Actinomycetota bacterium
GCCAGATGCTCAGCCCCATCGACTACGAAACAACACACGCAGCATGATCAACCCCACAACCAACCCGTCCGTCGAAACGGGGGAAGCTCAGATGTGTTCCGCGACGTCAGCTGCAGTTCGGCAACGATCGACGACTTCACCAAACCGCAGAACGGGGCGCTGGGCCAGCCCAACAAACCGCAGTTCGACGCACTCGACAAGGAC
Organism: Actinomycetota bacterium; assembly: GCA_013697265.1. GTDB lineage: Bacteria > Actinomycetota > Acidimicrobiia > Acidimicrobiales > JACCXE01 > JACCXE01. Next base: position 205 of record JACCXE010000064.1, read on the forward strand.
GTGGATGTGATCACGGTCGGCATCGCAGGCAATGACATCGGCTACACCGGCCTCGCGCTCGACTGCGTGCGCACGACGCCGACAGCCGACCTCGGGGGTGAGCCCGACTGCACGCCCCAGAACTTCGACCGCGGCGTCGACAAGGTGTCGCGCAAGATCCAAGCGACCGCCCCCGAGCTCGCCGCGGCGATCCAGCGCATGCACCAGCTCTCGCAGAACGCCGCGGTGTTCATCGTGAGCTATCCCGACGCGCTACCCGACGACGCCAAAGCATGTTGGCCCTACTTGCCGATCCGTCAGTCCGACATGCCGTACCTCGTTGCCAAGTTCAAAGAGATGAACGCGATGTTGAAAACAACGGCTGAGCGCAACGACGCGACCTACATCGACATCTACGCAGGCAGCATCGGCCACGACGCATGCAAACCGCCAGCGCTCGCCTGGGTCAACGGCGTGGTGCTTGCGCCGCCGAGCTACCCGGCGCACCCGAACGACTTGAGCTATCTCAACTCGGCGCCCGTTGTCGCGCAGCAAATCAACGTGACACTGGCGTCGCGATCCAAAGCTGCGGCCGCACCCGCTACCACTACTACTACCTCGCCGACGACCACAACGTCACCGTCACGGCCGCCACCAGTCGTGCGCGGCAAAGTGCTTCCGAGGACCGGTGGCAGCGCCAGCGTCGCGCTTGCCGTCACGCTCGGTGCGACACTGCTGATCGCCCTGCGTCGCCGCATCCGCTCGGCATAGAAGCGGTCAAGTTCAAGCGCTGACGCGCCGTTACCATGGCCTAAATGGCCGGGGACGAAAGCTTTGCGGTTTCGCTCGAGCTACTTCGCCGCGGCCACGACATCCACGCGATGGTCAAGGCCATGGCGGATCGCCTTGAACGGGCGCTGCCGGATCAGGTCAATTTCACCGCGAGTCGTCTGCGCCGACGAACGGCACTCGAGATTCAACTCGTCCCCGAACAGTTTCGAATCGAGGTTCTAGGACAACGAGCCGGTGCCCAGATCGATCACATCGTGCGCGGCATCTGCGTACGTTCCGAGGACGTCGATATCGACACGTGGCTCGAAAGACTCGGGACGAGTCTGGAACGCGAGGCGGCAAAAAGCACCACGATCCGACTAGCACTCGACGAAGCACTCTCGTGAGCCGTCCGACGATCCGCGGGAACCTCGCGGTGCAAGATGCCGGTTTTCTTCCGGCCGGAATCGTCGTGGGCGCGGCCACCTACCAAATTCTTCGCCCGTCCGGATGCCAACTCGGGTGGGGTGCAACTAAGTCCTCGAAGCTCTTGGAGTACAGGACGTACGGCCAAGGCGTAACCGCAGCCTGGAACGATTCCATCACGGCGCTCGAGACGGAGGCACGAGATAGACACGCCCACGGCGTCGCGGGCGTCACAGCAGCCGAAGAGTGGCTGACGACGTCGGCGTCCACCTTTCAAGTTCGGCTCATCGGCAACTCGCTCGCGGTCGCCGGAGTGAGACCCCTTAAGCGTCCGTTCCTGTCCACTCTTTCCATGGAGCAGACGCTCAAGCTTCTTCTTCGTGGCTGGGTGCCGTCAGGGATCGGCGTCGGAGTTGCAGCCGCTCATGTTCATGGATTTGCGGCCTCGGGCTTTTGGCAGGGCAACGCAACAACGAACGCCGAGATGCCAATGCCGACCGAAGGGATGCAGTACGTGCGACGGCACATCGAGACGCGACTTCGTCGTTCACCGACCCTCCGGCATGCCGAGGGCGTTATTGCGGCCGCCACGCACCTGAGTTACGAGAGCGAAGCGTGCGCTCTGGGAGGCACAGGCATGCGCCTTATTGGTCAGATGACCGGAACGGGCGTTGTGCGATTCGGAGCGCCGTCAGTGCCAATTGACGTCGCGGTGACATTGGCGAAGGGCGATGATGACCCGGGTGAGTGACGAGTCCAAACCTGTAGCACTGCCCGCCGCCGCAATAGAACGCCTGCGCGAGCTAGAGGGCCGCGACGGGCGCGACGCGATGTTCACCAGCGACCTCAGCGTGAATGAGTTCCTTCTCATCGAGGACACCGACTTCGAGCCGCTCGGACTTGTCGTTGGCAGTTCGATCTATCACGTTGGCATTCAGATAGTCCGGTGGACTGCGAGCAAAGAACTCGACGTTCTGACGCGCGCGATGTACCACGCCCGCGAGCTCGCAATGGCGCGCATGGAAGCCGAGGCCGAGGAGCTCGGCGCCGACGGCATCGTCGGCGTCCGCCTTGATATTCGCTTCTACGAGTGGGGTAAGAACCTGGCTGAATTCATGGCGATCGGCACTGCGGTCCGGCACCGCAAAGGCGGGTCCTGGAAAACGCCGGCCGGCAAGCCGTTCACTTCGGATCTCAGCGGCCAGGACTTTTGGACCCTGTTGCAGACCGGAAAGCGTCCTGTTGCTCTCGTCATGGGCAACTGCGTGTACCACGTGGCCCATCGTCGAATGCTTGCTGCTGCTCGTCAGATGTATCGCAACGTGGAGCTACCGAACTTCACTCAGGCGCTGTACACCGCGCGCGAGCTTGCGATGGAGCGAATGCAATACGAAGCGCAACAGGTGAACGCGCGCGGTGTTGTTGGCGTTCAGATCATCGAGAAGAACCACATCTGGGGTCATCATGCGATCGAGTTCTTCGCGATAGGTACCGCGATCACGCCCTACCGCGAGGGCGGGTCCAGCCTTCGACCTCGACTGATGATGCAGCTCGACCGTTAGCCCTACAGCACCTTGTGGCCGTACATCTCGCCGAGCGGGTCGGCGATGAGTTCCAGACGCGCCCCGTCCGGATCCGGGAAGTAGATCGACGTACCGCTCTCCTCGTGGACGGGTACGCCTTCAGCCTCAAGCCGCGCTTTTGCCGCATGCCACTGATCGGCGTCGATCGAGAAGCGATGTGGTGCAGCCCACGCGCTGTCGACGGCAGGCGGTCGGCGGGATCCTTCAGATACGCCTCGCGAATGCGGTCACGCTCCGCTGCGACCTTGTCGAGATCAACCATTCGCCCACCGTATGCGCCAACATGGCGCCGATGCCCGACACCTTCCGCTACTCCGTCAACGCGTTCAACACCGCGACCGAGTCGGCCAACAAGATCCACGACGACGACGTTGCCAAGAACCTCGGATTTCGAGGCGGCCTCGTGCCCGGCGTCGATGTCTACGCGTATCTGTGTCATGTGCCGGCCCAAGAATGGGGACGGGATTGGCTCGAGCGGGGCACGATCACCGCGACGTTCGCATCGCCGGTCTACGACGGCGACACCGTCGACGTCGAAGGCGTCGTCGCCGCCGCGAATGTAATCGAGATGACGCTGACCGACCCCAAGGGCGGGTTCTGCGCGTCAGGCGCCGCGACCTTGGTCGAGAACGGCCCCGCGGAACCGCCCCGCTTCGAAGACTGGCCCGACTTCCCCGCCGACGGCAACCGGGAGCAGGCGTCTCCCGAAGCTCTGACCTCTCTCCCGATGGGATGTCTCGACGTTGGCTTTCACGCCGACAAGGCCCACGCCTACCTCGACGACATTCGCGAGCAGGCCGACGTTTTCCGCCAAGACGGTCTCGCCCACCCGGGCTGGCTGCTCCGCTATTGCAACTTCGTGCTCACGTCGAACTTCGTGCTCGGCCCGTGGATCCACGTTCAGTCGACCACGCAGTTCTTCAGCGCGGTGGAAGACGGCGAGCGGGTGCAGACGCGCGCCAAGGTGTCGGAGGTGACCGAAACCAAGGGCCACAAGTTCGTCGACCTCGACATCTTGCAACTCGCCAACGGCGAACGGCCCGTTGCGCGGGTGGCGCATCGGGCGATCTACCAACCCCGCGGTACCTAGCCCGAGCGGCGTTTCTTGCCCCTGCGCGCGCGCACGTAGAGATACAGCGCCGCCACGCCGAGGATCACCACAACGGCAACGCCGCGGGCAAAACCGCTTTGTTGCGCAGCAATCGCCATATGCAAGACTGCTCGCTCCCGTGGTGGTTGTAGCTCAGTTGGTTAGAGCACCAGGTTGTGATCCTGGGGGTCGGGGGTTCGAGTCCCCTCAGCCACCCTCTTTTTCCCGGGCGGGCACCCCGCAGGCCCGCCCTCCTCCGAATCGTGGGGCCCCTCGCTTCGGTCGCCCCACGCCGGCCGTATCGCGGTATGTGCCGAATCCTTCGGGTTTAGTTGTCGGCGCCGGGGGCTACGACGAGCGTGGCTCGATCGATGACCTTGTCGACAAAGCCGTATTCGAGGGCTTCGTCGGCGGTGAACCAGCGGTCACGGTCTGAGTCGGCCTCGATGCGCTCGACGGGCTGGCCCGTGTGGAACGCGGTGCGCTCGGCGAGCTTGCGCTTCATGTAAATGATCTGCTCGGCCTGAATGGCGATGTCCGTGGCCTGACCCTGCATCTGGCCCGATGGCTGATGCATCAGGATGCGCGAGTGCGGCAGCGCGTAACGCTTGCCAGGAGCGCCCGCCGAAAGCAAAAACTGGCCCATCGAGGCGGCGAGGCCCAGGCAGATGGTCGACACGTCGCAGCTGACGTACTGCATGGTGTCGTAGATGCCCATGCCGGCCGTGACCGACCCTCCGGGCGAGTTGATGTAGAGCGCGATGTCAGTCTCGGGCTCTTCGGCCGCGAGAAGGATGAGCTGGGCGCAGATGAGGTTGGCGGACGAGTCGTCGACCTGTGTGCCAAGAAAAACGATGCGCTCCTTGAGGAGGCGCTGGTAGATGTCACCGACCGGGTTCAGATCAATTGCCATGCGTTAAATCTACGCCCTTCTCCTAACCTGTCCGATCACGCGGGCGTGGCGAAACTGGCAGACGCGCAGGGTTTAGGTCCCTGTATCGAAAGATGTGGAGGTTCGAGTCCTCTCGTCCGCACT
>JACCXE010000111.1 GCA_013697265.1 Actinomycetota bacterium
CCGACGCGGTCGAAACGAAAAAGGCAAAGCGCAAGAGCAATTAGCTCGGCGCGTAACCTCAGATCGTGGCGAGCTACCCGCGCACGCTGACGATCATTCGCCACGCCCAGAGCGCGGGCAACGTCGCCAACGACGCGGCGTTGCTCGCGGGGCTGCCCGAGCTCGACCTCGCATTGCGAGACATGGACGTGGCCCTGTCCGAGTTGGGCGAAACGCAAGCTTCTGCGCTGGGGGCGTGGTTTGCGGGCCTCGAAGCGCCGCCCGCCGTCGTGTTGTGCTCGCCCTATAAGCGTGCTGTGGACACGGCCGCGATCGCTATGAAGGCGGCGGGCACCGCCGCACCGGTTCGCCACGACGAGCGTTTGCGCGAGCGCGAGTTCGGCGTGTTGGACCGCCTGACCAAGGTTGGCATCGAAGCGCGCTTTCCTGAGCAGGCCGCCGCCCGCGCCTTCCTCGGCAAGTTCTTCCACCGTCCGCCGGGCGGCGAGTCTTGGGCTGACGTGGCCGCCCGCGTGCGCGGGCTGCTCACGGATCTCCGCCTCGACTACGCAGACCGAGATGTGGTGATCGTGACCCACCAAGCGGTGATCATGTTGTTCCGTTACGTGCTCGACGAGCTCACCGAGGCCGAGTTGCTCGAGCTCGACGCCCATGAGCAAATCGCGAACACCGCGGTCACGACGTACCGTCTTGCCGACGATCAACTGCGTCTCGCCGAGTTCAACAACACCGCGCATCTCCCCGCCGAAGAGACGACCGCTGCATCCGACAAGTCGGTCGCGCCGCGATGAACCCGCTACGCCGCTTGCTCGATCTCCACGGCCTGCCGGACGCGAGCGGAGGTAAGGACGCCAACGGAACGGTGATCGTCATTGGCGGTCCGCCCTCTTGCCCGGGCGCGGTGATGCTGGCCGGCACCGCGGCGCTTCGGCTCGGCTCGGGCCGGGTGCAACTGGTGGTGCACCCCGACGTGAGCGCGGCCATCGCGGCGGGCACTCCCGAGGCCATGGTTCTCGGCTGGGATCAGCAGTCGACGCCTCACGCGGCGCTGCGCACGGCGCTCGCGGAAGCCGACGTCGTGATCGTGGGCCCCGGGCACGCGGACATGGACAGCGCCGTCGTCCGCGAGATCGCAGAGGCGGTCGACGGCGCGCACCTCGTGCTCGACGCTGGCGCGCTGCCCGCAGCACTTGGGTTGGTCGACACCGGCCAGCGGTTGTTGATCGCGCCGAACACCGACGAGGCGACCCGGCTCGTTGGCTATGACGGCGACGAGTCGGTTCTCGCACCCAGGTTGGCCGAGGCCATCGACGGGCCCGTCGCGGTGCGAGGCGCGATCACGGTCGTGACGGACGGCACCGAGTGCTGGCTGTTCGAGGACGCGCCGACCGGCCTGGGCACGCCAGGCTCGGGCGACGTATTTGTAGGAACCCTGGGCGGCCTGCTCGCGTGCGGCGCGCAACCAGTCGCCGCCCTGGGGTGGGCCGTCGCGCTGCACGCCGAGGCGGGCGCCCGCCTCGCTCGGGATGCGCCGGTTGGCTACTTGGCCCGCGACCTCGTGCGGGAATTGCCCTTCGCCCGGGCTGCCCTCGGCTGACGCGCCGGCAAGTCCACACGCCAAGAGTCTCCGGAGCCTCGGATGCGGGTATCCCTGCGTCACTATGCGGGTGCACGGGTTAAGGGGGCGGCTGCGATCGCTGCCGTGGCGCAATATCGCCATCGTGAGCGTCATCATGCTGCTGGCTATCGGATTTATCGCGCCGCTTCGCCGCGTGGTCACGCTCGCCGTCGGCAACGTGGTGTTGTTTGTGGCGTCGCCGTTCGCGCCCCGCACGGCTGACTTCTCGCAGTTGCCCGGCACCACACGACTACTGGCGTCGGACGGCTCGGTGATCGGCGACGTGGGCCGCGATGGCATTCGCAGCGCCCAGGCCGTGAAGCTCAAGAAGCTGCCCGAACACGTACAGAAGGCCGTGCTCGCCGCCGAGGACAAGAACTTTTACAATCATGCCGGCGTCGATCCGCTGGCGATCGTGCGCGCCGCATTCAGCACGCTGCGGGGCCGCACCCAGGGCGGCAGCACGATCACACAACAGCTCGCCAAGCTCAACTACACCGCCGGGGAGAAAACGCTGTTCCGCAAGGGCCGCGAGTTGCTTTATGCCAGCAAGCTCGAGCGTCGCTATTCGAAAGACGAGTTGCTCGAACGCTACGTGAACCAGGTCTACTTCGGTGAGGGCGCCTACGGCATCGGCCCCGCTTCGCGCACGTTCTTCGGCATAACGCCCGACAAGCTGAGCGCGAGCCAGGCCGGTGTCCTTGCCGGCAAGATTCGCGCTCCCGAGTACCTCAATCCCCGGACCCGCGTGCTTGAGGTAACCCGGCGTCGCAACCAGGTGCTCGTCAACATGCAACGCGAAGGGTGGTTGACGAAAGAGGCGTACAACGTCGCGCTGGCCGAGCCGATCACGCTTACCCCGCCGTCGCAGGAGGGTGGGGGACGGGCGCCGCACTTTGTGGCCTACGTCGAGCGCGAGGCCAAGACGCTCGACGCGTTGGGCGGGTCTGCCGAAACCCGCAGCGCGCAGCTGTTCACCGGCGGATACAAAATCGAGACCACCCTCGAGCCCAAAGTTTTCGACGCGACCGTCGCGTCGGTGCAGGCCCGGCTGGGCGCGGCCGACGACCCCACTACTGCGGTGGCCACGGTTAAGCCGGGCGACGGTGCGATCCGCAGCCTGTTCGGCGGGCTGGATTTTGCAACCACCCAGTTCGACATGTCGAGCCTCAGCGGTCGACAAGCGGGTTCGTCATTCAAGCCGTTCGTATACATGGCGGCGTTGCGCGAAAAGATCGACCCCCGGTCGACGTTCGACGGCACTTCGGGGCGGGTGATCCCTTGTTACGGCGACAAGCCCGTGGACAACTACGCGGGCGAAGACGCAGGCGGAACACTCA
>JACCXE010000154.1 GCA_013697265.1 Actinomycetota bacterium
TGTTCGGCGGCGTCGAAGCGGTGCGGTTTCGGCGGATGGTCAAGCCCGGCGACGAGTTGGTACTCGATGTCACGATGGAACGCCTGAGCACAAAAGGCGGCTGGGGGGTGGCCCAGTCGACCGTCAACGGCGCCGCGACGTGCAAGGCCCGCCTGTTTTTCGCGCTAGCGCCGCTTGCCTCACGGCGACCGTGACCTGAGTAATTTTGGCTGTCCAACTAGGCTGCCGGCCCATGCGTTTACGACAACTCTTGCCTGTTTTGTCGCGAACCGCTCTGGCTGGGGTCGGAGTTGTAGCTGGCATCGCGATCATCGCGAGCCATCTCTCTTCCGGATCCGTCGCTTATGCGGCCGAAACCGACCTCATCGCCACTGGCGCGGGACAGGGGGGCGGCGCTCATGTGCGCACCTTCGGGCCCGACGGCACAGACGGCGGCGTCTCCTACTTTTCCAATGGGACTCCCTCGTCGGGTGCCACCGTTGCTGTCGGGGACGTAACCGGCGACGGCGCGCCCGAGATCATCACCGGTACCGGCCCGGGCCTCGAAGCCAGAGTGCAGGTCTGGAATCGTGACGGCAAGACGCTGATCGCCGAGAGCACCCCCTTCCCCGGCTTCAAGGGCGGGGTCAATGTCGCGGTTGGCAACGTCGACGACAGCGCCGCACTTGAAGTGATCGTGGCGGCGGGTGCCGGCGGCGGCCCCCACGTGAAGGCGCAGCGCTTCATCTCGGGCCAGTTGAGCGATGTATTCGGCTTTTACGCCTACGATCGGGCGTTCACCGGCGGCGTCTTCGTGGCCGGGGCGCCCGGTCGCATCATCACTGGCGCGGGTGCCGGCGGTGGCCCGCACGTGCGCGTGTTCCAGACGCAGGGCGGCGCGCCGACCCTCGCCAACGAATGGATGGCCTACGGATCGTTCAACGGCGGTGTGCGCGTGGCCGCCGGTGTAGTCCGTACCGACAACGTGATCGACGTCGTCACCGCGGCCGGTGCTGGTGGCGGCCCGCACGTCAAGTTGTGGTCGATCGCCGGGGTCGAAGGCGACGGGTTCTACGCCTACGACCCGACCTTCCGGGGCGGCGCCTTCGTGGCCGTGGCCAACGGCAAGCGCATCATCACCGGCGCCGGTTCGGGCGGCGGTCCGCACGTCAAGGTGATCACGTTCGCCAACGGGGACTTCTCGACCAACGCAAGCTTCTTTGCGTACGCGCGTGAGTTCAGCGGTGGCGTGCGAGTGGCGGGCTTCCCGTTGACCACCAACGCGCCCCCCCGACCACCACGACCACCACGGCGCCGACCACCACGACCACCGCGGCGTCCTGCACCGGCATCCCGCCGATTTGCTTGCCCGTCTAGCGCTTTAGCTCGCGATCTGATCGGCCGCCCAGGCGGTCGACTCGTAACACAACGCCGGGTGGTAGCCCCAACGAAGGAGCTGCCGCTCGGCGTTTTCGCGTTCCTCGCCTGTCTCGATAAGCGCTAGTGCCAACTGACGACAGCGACGGCGGACGCCTTCGGCCGGCGGCGCGTCGAGCTGGCGGGCCTGCCACTTGTCGTGGCCCATCCGTAACTCGTCAGGCAGGTGCATCACCTGCTTGCGGTTGAGCGGAGGAACGCGCCGGCGCACTTCGAGTTCGCCGTCGCGTGGTTGCCAGCGCGCGATCTCGAACTGCACGAGCCGCCCCAGCGAGCGGGCGAAGGGCGAGTGGCGCCCGCCCTTGTCGCCCAGGCCCAGTTGACGCGCGCACGTGGGCAGGTCGAGGTCAAAGCCGGTCGGCGCGGACTCAAGGCCGTGGGCCAGCCTTCTAAGCAGCCAGGTGGTCGACGGGCCGAGCGTGCCCAGCCAGTAGGTCTCGACGTAGTGCGAGCGCGGGTCGAGACCGAGGCTGTCGATAATCGGGTCGGGCCACGGGGTGACTTTGAGCGTGCCCGTGGCGGGGATGGATGGCGCAGCAGAAAGAGACAAGGACACTCCAACGAACGGTGGGATCGCTCGGGGAAGCGTTAAAGCATTTTCAACGTATTTCGCTGTATGTCAATACCTAAGGCAGAGAAGCCGCTCCGGGGAAGCTGATCGTCTTGTATTCGAGGTAGGCGCCCAATCCTTCGGCGCCCAGTTCGCGCCCGAGACCCGACGCCTTGAAGCCGCCGAAGGGGCAGTTGAAGTCGAGGATGAAACCGTTGATCGACAACGTGCCCGTGCGCACCCGGCGAGCGATGTCGAGCGCTTGACCCGCATCGGCGCTCCACACCGAGCCGCTCAAGCCGTATTCCGAATCGTTGGCTATCGCGATGGCGTCTTCGACGTCGTCGTAGGGGATCACCGCGACGACTGGCCCGAAGATCTCTTCTTGGGCGATCTTCATCTTGTTGTCGACGTTGACGAACACGGTGGGCTCTACGTACCAGCCTTTGTCGAGGCCGGCGGGGCGTCCGCCGCCGATCGCGACCTTGGCGCCTTCGGCCTGTCCGTGTTCGAGATAGCCCATCACGCGGTCTCGCTGACGCTCGGCGACGAGTGGGCCGATTTCGGTTTCGGCCGCCATCGGGTCGCCGACCTTGAGGGCGCGCACCGCTTCGACCATCGCGTCGACGACCTCGTCGTACATGTTGCGGCTGGCCAGGATCCGGGTCTGGGCCACGCAGGCCTGGCCGTTGTTCATCATTCCGGCCGGGACGAGGCCGGCGACGGTGGCCGCGACGTCGGCGTCGTCGAGGATGATCGCGGCGCTCTTGCCGCCGAGTTCGAGTGTGACTCGACGCAGGCGGTCGCCGCACAGGCTGGCGATGCGGCGGCCGGCCGCGGTGGAACCGGTGAAGGAGATCTTGTCGATGTCGGGGTGAGTGACGAGGTGTTCGCCCGCCTCGCGTCCGGCGGCCACGATGTTGACCACGCCCTTGGGCAGCCCCGCAGCCTGGAGCGCTTCGGCGAGCATGTACGCGTCGAGCGGCGTTTCGGGTGCAGGTTTGAGCACCACGGTGCAGCCGGCGGCGAGGGCCGGCGCAAGTTTGAGCATCGTCACGAACAGCGGCACGTTCCACGGCACGATGGCGCCGACCACGCCCACCGGTTCCTTGCGCACGATCGCGGGGCCCATGAGGCCGGCCCGCTCTTCTTCGAAGTTCATCGTGCGCACGTGGCTTTCGAAGAAGTCGAGCGCCATGGTCGACGCGAAGACCTGTCCCATGACACCCCACGACACCGGGCAGCCGTTTTCGGCCGTGATGACTTCGGCGAACTCCTGCATGCGGGCCTGAATCTGCGCGCTCAACGCGGCCAGGACGTCGGCCCGCTCGGCGGGCGCCATGCGAGGCCACGGCCCGTTGTCGAACGCGTCGCGGGCGGCGGCGACGGCGCGATCTACGTCGGCGGTGGTGCCGTCGGGCACGCGGGCGAACACCGCCTCGGTGGACGGAGAGATCACGTCGATGGTGTCGGTGCCCGATGGCTTGACCCAGTCCCCACCGATAAACAACGTGTCTTTGACGATCAGATCAGCGGCCACGGCTGTCCCTCCCGGGCTCGATCGTTGCCGGCCCAAAACTGAATCGTGTTCTAGTACGGTGCGAAAACCTAACACCCATCAGATTTCAGATATCGAGGTTCCGACCATGCGGGCAGCAGTTCTGAATGCGTACAACGAGCCACTTGTCATCGAGGAGTTGAGCTCTCCCGACCTGGGGCCGGGTGACGTGCGGGTCCACATCGACGCCAGCGGCGTGTGTCATAGCGACCTCACGGTGCAGACCGGTGGCGTGCCGATGCCGCCGCCCGTGATCCTCGGCCATGAAGGTGCGGGCACGATCTTGCAGGTCGGTTCGGACGTGTCGGGCCTGGCGGTGGGCGACAAGGTCATCGCGTCGTTCATCCCCGCGTGCGGCACGTGTTGGTACTGCCTGCGCGACCAGTCGAACCTGTGCGAGACGGCGAACTCGTTGATGTTCGCGACGCGCGGCGTGCGCTCTGATGGGTCGCCCGTGTTCGGCATGACCGGCCTCGGCACCTTCGCCGACGAAATGGTCACGTCGCAGACGATGGTGGTGAAGGTCAATACGGACGTACCCGCCGAACAACTCGCGCTGATCGGCTGTGGCGTGACCACCGGCGTCGGTGCGGCGCTGAACACGGCGCGGGTCGAACCCGGTTCCACCGTTGCGGTCATCGGATGCGGTGGTGTTGGTCAGGCCGTGATCCAGGGTGCGCGCATCGCCGGCGCATCACGCATCTTCGCGATCGATCCGGTTGAGATGAAGCGCAAGACCGCCGAGCAGTTGGGCGCGACCGACCTGATCGACCCCGGCGCGGGCGACCCGACCGCGCAGGTGCAAGAAGCTACCGGTGGTCGGGGTGCGGACTACGCGTTCGAGGTGATCGGCTTACCCGAGACGATCTTGCAGGCGTTCTTTACCGCACGGCGCGGTGGCACGGTGTGCATCGTGGGCATGCCCCGTATCGACGCGCAGGTCACGTTCCCCGCGTTCCCGTTGTTCGCGGATGAGAAACGAATGCTCGGTTGCTTCTACGGCTCGGCGCAGGTGCGGCGCGACTTCCCGCGGTTCGTGTCGCTCATCGAGACGGGTCGCCTCGACGTGGCGGCGATGGTGTCGCGCCACATCCACCTTGAAGACGTCAACGACGCATTCCGCGCCATGCAGGCCGGCGAAGTCATCCGCTCCGTGATCGTCTGAATGACAGAGCCTCAGGTGCTGCGGGCACCGATGGTCATCGAGTACCCGTTCAGCCGTACCACTGGGCCGGTTATCGGCGCGTTTCTTACTGGTTTGCGCGAAGGCGTCGTCGTCGGGATCAAGGGTTCTGACGGACGGGTGTTGATGCCTCCGACGGAGTACGACCCGGTGACGTCTGAGTCGTTGAACGAGATGGTCGAGGTCGGGCAGACCGGGCAGGTCACTACATGGTCGTGGACCGAGGGCCGCCGCTATCAGCCGTTGGATGGCCGTCCGTTTGCGTGGGCGCTGATCAAGCTGGACGGCGCCGACACCGCCATGCTGCACGCGGTCGACGTGGCCTCGCCCGATCAGATGTCGATCGGCATGCGGGTGCGCATCCGCTGGCGGGCCGAGCGCGAGGGTCATATACGCGACATCGAGTGCTTCGAGCCGGAGGTCGGTGCATCGTGAGCGACTTGTTGCTGCCGCCATCGTTGGAGGGAGTCGAGATGGTTCGCAGCGTGCGTACCCCGGCGCACCTCGACTACAGCTACACGCCGGGCCGGGCGATGTCGCGGTTCCTGACCGGCTTGGCCGAGAAGAAGATCCGCGGTCAGCGCTGCCCGAGTTGCGGCAAGGTCTACGTGCCGCCGCGCGGTGCGTGCCCGACCGACGGCGTGCCGACCGAGGAAGAAGTGGAGCTGCCTCACACCGGCACGATCACCACGTTCTGCATCGTGAATGTGTCGTTCTACGGACAGGGCATGGAGATCCCGTACGTGAGCGCGTTGGTGCTCCTCGACGACTCGGACATTCCGCTGATGCACCTCGTGCAGGAGGTTCCTTACGACCAGGTGCGCACGGGCATGCGCGTCGAGGCGGTGTGGGTGTCCGACGACGAGTTGAAGCCGACGCTCGAGTCGATCAAGTGGTTCCGTCCCAACGGCGAACCGGATCGCGACGCGTCCACGATGCGGGGAAATGCGTAATGCGCGACGTAGCAATCATTTCGTTCGCGCAGACTAAGCACGCGCGCGCGATTACCGACGCCAACGAAGTCGAGATGTTGATGCCGGTGGTGCGCGAGGCGCTCGACGGCGCCGGTGTTGGCATGGACCGAGTCGGCTTCACGTGCTCGGGTTCGACCGACTATCTGTCGGGCCAAGCCTTTTCGTTCGTGATGACGCTCGACGCGGTGGGGCCGTGGCCCCCAATCGCCGAGTCCCACGTCGAGATGGACGGCGCCTGGGCGCTATACGAGGCGTGGGTGAAGCTGCAGATGGGCGAAGTCGACGTGGCGCTTGTGTACGCCTACGGCAAGTCGTCGCCCGGAGATGTCACCGAGGTGCTTACCCGACAACTGGACCCGTACTTCCTGGCCCCGCTGTGGCCCGACACGATTTCGCTCGCCGGGCTGCAAACGCGCGCGCTGCTCGAGACCGGTCGCGTCAGGGAAGCGGACCTCGCGGAGGTCGCGGCACGCTCGCGCCGTGACGCGCTGTCGAACCCATACGCGTTGTTGGCCCGCGACGACTCACCCGACGCCCTGCTGGCCGAGCCCTTCATCGCCGAGCCGATGCACAAGTGGGACTGCCCGCCGATCACGGACGGCGCTGCCGCTGTGGTGATCGCGGCGGGCGACGTGGCCCGCGAGTTGTCCTCGCGTCCCGCGTGGGTCCGCGGCATCGACCATCGCATTGAGTCGCAGGGCTTGGGCTTGCGCGACCTGACCACGTCGGCGTCGACGCGCCTGGCCGGTGAGAAGGCCGGTGTCGCTTCGGCGCCGGTCGACTTCGCCGAACTGCACGCGCCGTTCACTGCGCAAGAGTTGATCTTGCGCGAGTCGCTCGGCCTCGGAGACGACGTGGCGATCAATCCGTCGGGCGGCGCGTTAGCGGCCAACCCGGTGATGGCGGCCGGGCTGATCCGACTCGGTGAGGCGGCGGCGCGGATCACGCGGGGCGAGGGCAACCGCGCCGTCGCGCACGCGACGTCGGGGCCGCTCCTGCAACAGAACCTCGTGTGCGTCTTGGAGGGTGAGTGATGGCTGGTTCTCGCAAGCAACGCGCCGCCATCGTCGGCATCGGTCAGACCAAGCACATGTCGACGCGGGGTGACGTGTCGATCGCGGGCCTCATTCGTGAGGCCGCGCTGCGTGCGCTTGAGGACGCGGAGATGACGTGGGCCGATATCGACGCCGTCGTCATCGGCAAAGCGCCCGACTTCTTCGAGGGCGTGATGATGCCCGAGTTGTTCCTGGCCGATGCGCTCGGTTGCGCGGGCAAGCCCATGCTGCGCGTGCACACCGCGGGTTCGGTGGGCGGGTCGACGTCGATCGTGGCCGCGTCGTTGGTGCAGGCCGGCATCCACGAACGCGTGTTGACCGTTGCGTTCGAGAAGCAGTCGGAGTCCGAGGCGATGTGGGCGTTGTCGATGCCTATGCCGTTTGCCCCGCCCACGCACGCCGGTGCGGGCGGCTACTTCGCGCCGCACATCCGGTCGTACATGCGCCGGTCGGGTGCGCCCGACCACATCGGCGTGCTGGTCGCCTTGAAGGACCGGTTGAACGCGTTGAAGAACCCGTACGCTCACTTGCACGAGGAGGACGTGACGTTCGAGAAGATCGCCGACTCGGTGATGCTGTGGGACCCGATCCGCTATTCCGAGACGTGCCCGTCTTCCGACGGCGCCTGCGCGATGGTGATCACGAACGAGGCGGGCGCCTCCCGAGGGTCGTTGCCACCGGCGTGGATTCACGGTGCGGCGATGCGGTCGGAACCGACGATGTTCGCCGGCCGCGACGTAGTGTCGCCCCGCGGGTCGCGCGAGTGCGCGGCCGACGTGTTCAGCCAGGCCGGCATCGTCGCCCGCCGTCGTGAGATCGACGTGGTCGAGATGTACGTGCCGTTCAGTTGGTATGAACCGATGTGGTTGGAAAGTCTCGGGTTCGCCGACGAGGGCAAGGGTTGGACGATGGTCGAAGACGGCTCGACGCAGATGGACGGCGACCTACCCGTCAACCCGTCCGGCGGCGTCCTGTCCACCAACCCCATCGGTGCTTCCGGCATGTTGCGCTTCGCCGAGGCGGCCATGCAGGTGCGGGGCCAGGCCGGCGAACACCAGATCGACGGGGCCCGCACCGCGTTGGGCCACGCCTACGGCGGCGGCGCCCAGTTCTTCGCCATGTGGGTAGTCGGCGCCGACAAACCCGCGTAACTCGGCCGAATCACCGCCTCCCGCCGCCTCCTTTTTCATTCTTGTAACCGTTAGCGGCAAAGACCGCCGCTAACGGTTACAAGAAGGGTCGTCGGGCCTCGGCGGCGCGCAAAGTTGCGCGCAATATGCGCACGAACTTGTCGGGTTGGTGGACGGGTATTTCCCACCAGATGCGACGAACCGTCCAGCCTCGACTGCGTAGGTCCTGGTCGCGAGCCTCGTCCTTCTCGGCGACCTCCGGATCAAGGTGGACCGAGCCGTTGATTTCGAAGTTGATCATCCGGTCCACGTACGCAAAGTCCATCTCCGCGACGAGCTCGCCTTCGTCGTCGTAGACGCGGTGCTGCAACGTTGGTTCGTCGAACCCGTGCTCACGGAAAATAGATAGCGCGAGTAGTTCGCTGTCGGTGTCGGTCACCGCGCTGTTGCGGACGCCACCCGAGATCACCATCCGCAGCCGTCTAACGCCGTGACGTCCCTTTCGCGCGTGGGCGGTGAGGCACTCAATCAGGTCGTGCCACGTCACAAGTTCCTGGCGACGGGCTGCTTCGGCTGCCCGGGCGAGCGCTCGCTCTTTGAGGTAGCGCCCTAAGTCAAGGATCGTCCTCGCTGGATCTGTCATGGGGATGCCGTTGCGAACGACTATCGAACACCGGTCGAGGTCTGTGCTCGTGTGGACGCGGGCGGAGCCCTGAAGCGGCTTTCGACCCCGCGGGATCGTCACCTCAGGCGCGGCAGTGGGGAATCCGAAGCCAAGAAGTCGTGCCGCGCACATGAAGGACGCGACAGCCCCCGGACCCGCTGCGAAGACGAGCGCAAGCACCTGCGCTTCGTAGGTCCAAGGTACCCCGGCGAGTCGGTAGACGCCATGGAACACCCACACCCATCGTCCACTCTGCACACGTCGACGCGCGTGATCGGCTGTGCCGCCGGATTTGATCACGTCTTCCAGAGTGATGAGACAGTGCTGGTGCCGCGCGATTTCCGCGAGTCGACGGTCGAGATCGACCACAGGAGCCTCCGAATCGGAGGGACTTCAAACGGGGAGCGGCCGCGCCACCATGCCTTCCAAATGTGGCGGCGTCGACCCACCGTCCGGCCGCCGCTCCGCATTCTTGTAACCGCTAGTGGCAAAGACCGCCACCAACGGTTACAAGAATGCGGAGAAGTTTTTGACGGTTCGTCAGATTGTTCGTACGGTCGGGCCGCATGCCGCTCGACATCGCTGTGCTGGTCGAACCCGCGCATACCGTCCTCGTAACCCAGGAGTGCCAGATCGGCGTGATCGGCGAGACGTCGCCGTTGGCGTTGAAGGACGTGGCCGCGCCGATCATCCCGGCGATCGCGGCGCTGGCCAACGCGGCGCGCGACGCGGGCATCCCGGTCGTGCACTGCGTGGCGTGGCGGCGCGCCGACGGGCTGGGCTCGAACGAGAACGCCAGGCTGTTCAAGGCAATGCCCAAGAGCGGGCTCGACATCTCGCCCGGGTCGAAGGGCGCCGAAGTGTTGCCCGAGATCGGGCCGGCGGGCGGCGACATCGTGCTCGGCCGCTACCACGGCTTGGGGCCGATGGGCGGCACCGACCTTGACGCGGTGTGCCGCAACTTGGGCGCGACCACGATCATCGGGGTCGGCGTGAGCGTCAACATCGGCATGCTCAATTTTGCGATGGATGCTGTGAACGCGGGCTACCAGTTCGTGATGCCCCGTGACTGCGTGGCCGGTGTGCCCGCCGACTACGCCGATGCCGTGATCGACAACACCATCGGTCTGATCGCGACGGTTGTGTCGAGCACCGACATCACGGGGGCGTGGTGACCGACAACGCGGC
Source organism: Actinomycetota bacterium (assembly GCA_013697265.1). Classification (GTDB taxonomy): domain Bacteria; phylum Actinomycetota; class Acidimicrobiia; order Acidimicrobiales; family JACCXE01; genus JACCXE01. The sequence goes on from JACCXE010000154.1 coordinate 9,719, forward strand.
GCTAGAAGAAGTCGACGACCCGCGCGCCAGCGATGGCCGCAGGCCCGGTCGACGCGGCCTCGCGACACGTACGCGCCTGCTCGGGTGCACCGCTGCCCTTCTAGAGCGGATGTCGTACCGCGAGCTCAAAGTCATCGACATCGCGCGCGAAGCCAAGACGTCGCCCGCGACCTTCTATCAGTACTTCCCGGACATCGAATCGGCGATCTTGGCGCTGGCCGAAGCGACGAACCTCGACACCAGCCCGCTCGGCGAAGTCGTCCGCGGACAGTCGTGGAAGGGAAAGGCCGGGTACAGCGTTGCCCTCGAACTCGTCGACGCGTTGCTCGAGTTCTGGGAAAGCCACCGGTCGGTGTTGCGCGTCGTCGACCTCCTCGTGGCCGAGGGCAACCTACGGTTCCAAGGCATCCGCAGTCGGATGCTCAATGACCTGACTCTGGCCATGGCCGACGTCATCGCCGATGCCGAGGGCACGGGGCGGGGGCGGTCGTCCACCCAGAAGCGCATGGCCACCGCCGGCGTCCTCGTCGCCATGCTTGCCAACGTCACCGCGCACCGCTTCACGTTCGAGTTCTGGGGCATACCTACCGCCGACCTGCGCCGCAGCATGGCCGACGTGCTCTACACCAGCCTTACCGGCAAGGCGGCGCCGAGGCCATGACGATCGTCCCCGACGGTGAACTTGCGTACGGCATCCAGCTGCCGGTGCAGTCGCAGAGCACCCTCTACGCCGAGCAGTGGGAAGCCGACGCCGGGGTCGCCGAATTGACCGCTCTCGCCCGCGCCGCCGACGACGCAGGCTTCCTGTACGTCGCCGTGTGCGACCACGTTGCGATCCCGCGCCCGCTGGCCCAGGCGATGGGCACCACCTGGTACGACACCTGGACCACGCTCGGCTTTCTCGCCGGGGTAACTACCCGCACGCGCCTCATGTCCCACGTCGCCGTGCTGCCGTATCGCCACCCTTTGATGACGGCCAAGGCCGTGTGCACTCTCGATGCGTTGTCCGACGGTCGTGCGATTCTCGGCGTTGGCGCCGGCCACGCGGCCGATGAGTTCGCCAACCTCGGACTCGACTTCGCCGCCCGCGGGCCGCTCCTCGACGAGGCGATCGACGCCGTCAAGGCATCATTGACCGACGAGTTCCCCGAACACGCCGGGCCGCATTGGCAATTCAAGGACGGCGGTGTGGCGCCGCGTCCGATCCAGGACCCCGTGCCGCTGTGGGTTGGCGGCAGCGCGCCTCCCAGCTTGCGACGCGCCGCGGAAAAAGGCGACGGGTGGCTCCCGCAGGGCACGCCCCGTGCGCAAATGCCCGACCAGATTGCGACCATCCGCCGATTGCGGCAGCGCGCCGGTGTCGACCGACCAATCGAACTTGGCGTCGTGACCGAGATCCTCTACGTGGGACAGCCGCAATGGGACGTGGGCGAGCGCACCATCAGCGGTTCGCCCCAACACATTGCGGACCGACTGGCCGAGTTCGGCGCGATGGGTTGCAGCCACATGCAGGTGCGATTCCGGTCTCGCGACGTGACCGAGTCAGTCGACCAGATCGCCGCGTTCGGCGCTGAGATCGCACCGTTACTCAAAGGGGCGCGTCAATGAGGCCGGGGCTGCTCGAAAACAAGGTCGCGATCGTCTCGGGCCTCGGCCCCGGGATGGGGCGCGACATCTCACTGCAGTTCGCGCAGGAAGGCGCGCAAGTTGTGCTCGCGGCGCGCCGGCCCAAGATGATGGAGAAGGTCGCGGCCGAGATTCGCGAAGGCGGGGGACAGGCGCTGTGTGTGCCCACCGACATCACCGAGAACGACGCTTGCATCGCCCTTGTCGGGGCCGCAACGAGCGAGTTCGGTGGTGTCGACGTGCTCGTGAACAATGCGTTCCACGGCGGCGACTACACGCCGTTCATGGATGGGAACCTCGAGACGTGGCGCGAGACCATGGACACAAACTTCTTCGGCACGATGCAACTCACGAAGGCGGCCGTGCCCGCGATGAAGGCGCGCGGCGGCGGCCACATCGTGATGGTGAACACGATGTCGGTGCAGCGCGCGCAGGACGGCTACGGCGCGTATGCCGCGTCGAAGGGTGCGCTCGCGATGGCGACCAAGACGCTCGCCCTCGAACTCGGCAGGGACGGCATTCGCGTCAACGCCATTCACCCCGGATACATCTGGGGCTCGTCGGTCGAGTGGTACTTCGGTGAACTCGCGAAGCAGCGTGGCATCACGCCGCAAGCGGTGTACGACGAGATAGCGGGTGAGACCGCGCTCAAGTACTTGCCGCACTCGAGCGAAATCGCGGGCGCCGTGCTCTTTTACGCCAGCGACTTGTCGAGGTGCGTCACCGGCACCGCGTTGCCCGTCAACGGCGGCCACTTCTTCAACGCCGCGCTCTAAGCGCAGAAGTAGCTACCGAAACCTTCGATCGCCGTGATGCGGTCCTCGAGCGACGACGCCATCAGCCACGGTGCGCACAGCAGGCCCGTAACGCCGAGCGACGCGACGCGGTCGTGCAGTTCGTTGGATGGGCGGGCCTTCAACGCGATGATGATCTCGAAGTCGGGGTCGTCAAGCCGGTCGGCCGCCTTCAGCTGATCTCGCATCAGGCCGAGGTAGTGCTCGGCGTCATCGGGCGAATAGGCGTTGCCGATCCACCCATCACCGATGCGGGCTGCACGGGCCAAGGCGCGCTCGGAGTGACCGCCGATGTAGATGGGGACGGGCGCGGCGGGAACCGGTTCGATACGCAGCGGATCGAAGTCGAAGTGGTTGCCGTGGTGCTCGACCCAGCCGCCCGCCCACAGCTTGCGGCACGCGTCGATCATTTCCTCGAGCCGGGCGCCTCGGCCCTTGAACCGCTGGCCGACCTGATCGAACTCTTCCTCGCACCAACCGGGCGCCGCGCCCATCGTCACCCGGCCACCCGAGATCACCGACGCGGTGGAAACCAGCTTGGCCACGGTGAACAGTTCGCGCAGCGGGGCCACGTAGACGTTGGTCGTGAACCGGATCTGCTGTGTCACTGCGGCCATGGCGCCGATGAGCACCCACGGGTCGGGCCACGCAGCGTCGTCGGTGAACGGCGGTGCACCGTCGGGCGAGTACGGGTAGAGCGCTTGGCGCTTCTGCGGCGCGAACAGATGATCAGACACCGTGATGCCGTGGTACCCGGCCGCGTCGGCCATCCGGGCCAGTGCCAGCGCCTGCTCGGTCTCGACGAAGGCGAGCGCGAGCCAGAACTTCAAGCCGTCATCCCGTAGTCGACGGGCACGGCCGCACCCGTCACGTTGCGGGCGTCGCCCGACGCCAGGAAGCACAACACGCTGGCGATGTCGGAGGGCGGCGCGAAATGGCCGCGCACCAACTCCATGCGGGCGATCAGAAAGCCTTCGACGTGGTCGGGCATCGTCATATTCGCGACCAGCGGCGTATCCA
>JACCXE010000181.1 GCA_013697265.1 Actinomycetota bacterium
GCCCTGGTGCCCGTCGTCGGCACCGGCCTCGTGATCGCCGCCGGGATGACCGAGCGCGCCAGCGAGGGCGGGTTGCTCGCGCTCGCCCCGATGCAGCTGCTTGGGCGCTACTCGTACTCGGTGTACCTCTGGCACTGGCCGGTGCTCGTGCTCGTCGCCGCGCGTCATCCCGACGTGCTGGCGGACTGGCCGCGGGCGCTGACGGTGATGCTGGTGGCCGGCCTGCCGGCGGCGGTGCTGTCGTACCACCTCGTAGAGAATCCGTTTCGACGCAGTTTCACGCGGCGACCCGACCGCAAGGTCCTGCTGGCTGGTGCGGGGATCCTCGTCGGCGGAGCAGTGTTCCTCGCCGCGTACGGCCCGGTAGCGATGGGGCCGCTGTCGTCGGAGAAGCGTGCGGCCGCGCCAGCGGCCGGGCTAAAGCCGACCTCATTCGTCCCGGCGAACCTGCGCCCGACGCTTCTCGCTGCACACAACGGAGGCAACGAAGCGGGCCGCTCGTGTACGCGGTCGCTCAACCCGTGCTTCCTGGGTGATCCGTCGGCCACGACGACCATCGCGCTCTACGGCGACAGCCATTCGCTGCACTTGTTCGGCGCCTTCGACGCCGCAGGCCGGGCGAACCACTGGAAGGTGATCGCGCTGGTCCGTCCGGGCTGCCCGTCATACGAGCACCCGGCGGCGGTGAAGTTCCTGAGCTGCGCCGGCTTCCGCACGAGCGCTCTCGGGTTCATTCGCCAGGCCGACCCCGATCTCGTCGTACTCAGCAACTCCTCCACTATTGCGCTCGATCAGCTCGGCGCCCGCATGAGCTACGGCGTGCGCCGAGCGGTGCAGAGCCTTCCTGCCGACGTCCCGGTGGTGGTGTTCGGCCAGACGCCCACGGCCGCCCGCGACGTGCCGGCGTGCCTTTCGGATCATCTGCACCGCACCAGAGCCTGCGAGCCGAAACCAGGTTCAGGCCGCGTTGCGGCCGTGAACCGCCAGTTGCGTGCGGCGTTGGCGCGCACGCGTGCGAATTTCGTCGACGTGCGCCGGTTGGTCTGCGAACGCCGGTGCCCAGCTGTGATCGGCAACGTGCTCGTCTACCGCGACGACGATCACGTCACGTATGACTTCGCCCGCACCCGCGGCCCAGTATTGGCCGACATCCTGCGGCCGTGGATCAGGAACGGCGCATGAAGACGCGGTTGTCGCGCCGCGTTCGCGTCGAGTCAGCAGCGCGACGTGTGACAGCATCTCTTCATGCCGCTACAGATTGTCGGCGCCGGCCTAGGTCGTACCGGCACGACCTCGTTGACGGCGGCTCTTGAGCAACTGCTGGGTGGTCGCTGCTACCACTTCGGTGAAGTATTCGAGCGGCCGGCGGATATCGACGTCTGGCACGACATCGTGCGCACGGGGGCGAAGCCGGATTGGCGGGCGCTGTTCGAAGGCTATGAGGCCTCCAACGACTGGCCCGCCGCGGCCTACTGGAAAGACATCGCCGCGGCGTTCCCGGAGGCAAGGGTGTTGCTCTCGACACGGGAAACCGCGGACAAGTGGTACGCGAGCTATTCCAAGACCATCACGCCGTTGTTGCTTGACACCGCTCGGTATAACCACCCAGCGCATGACATGGCCCGCGCCGTCACCTTCGCAACGTTCACGAACGACCTTATTGATCCCGCCGCGGTCAAGCGCCGATACGAGGAGCACAACCATTACGTGCGCTCTTGCGTGCCTTCCACCCGCCTGATTGAGTGGACGCCCGGCGACGGTTGGACGCCGTTATGCGCTGCCCTGGGACTTCCGGAGCCCGAGCAGGAATTTCCCCACCTCAATACGACCGATGAATTTCGCGAGGGCAACAAGCTGAACCGAAAGCCGCCGACGACGGTCAAGCGCGTCACGCGTCTCGTACGCCGCGTGATCCCAAAGCGGTGAAGATCAAGACGCCGGCATCGGTCGATACATGGCGTGAGGCGCGTCGGCTCGTGCGGATCTCACGGGGGCGTTTGATGCTGATTGCCTTCATGGGCGCGGCCGTGGGGGTTTCCGAGTCGTTGTTCCTGGCGATCCTGGCACGAGTGGGACTTGCGATCACCCGAACCCGGGCCGCCGCCATCGACTTGCCGTTCGGGCTGCTCGGCGGGCTGACCGTGCCCGAAACTATGTACGTCGCTGCGCTCCTGGCGTTCGCCTCCGCCGGCGTGCAAATGGCGTTGCAAGCGCAGATGGCCCGGATCTCGGTGAAGCTGATGGCCGACTCGCAAGCCGCGCTGTACCGCGACTTCGTCAGGGCCAGTTGGCCGCTCCAACGTGGCGACGGCGAGAGCACGCTGGTTACCTACGCGTCGACCCACGTCTCGCGAACCGTGAACGCAGTGACCGCGATCATCTCGCAGCTGACTTCGGCGATGACGCTCCTGGTGTTCGTCGTCGGCGCGATCTCGATCACGCCTCTCGTCGGCGTCGGCGTAATCGCGCTGGGGTTGCTGCTGAGCTTCGTGTTTCTGCCCTTACGGGGGTTGTCGCGGCGGGCCGGCGACGAGACCCGCAACGCGACCGGGACGCTTTACGGCACGTTCGTCGACGCGGTTGCCGTAGGTCGCGAAATAAAGTCGTTCGGGGTCGAGGATCAGATCGAGGTCCGCATCAGGCGCGAGATCCAAGCCTTTATAAAGCCCGCATACCGAACGTTGATTATCAAGACTTACCTGCCGGTCGTGTACCAGCGCGTCGTGTTCCTCTTGATCCTCGGCGGGCTCGCGATGGTGTACGTGTTCGAGGTGCGCGACATCGCATCGATCGGGGCCGCGCTGCTCATCGTGTTGCGCGCCATGCAGCAGGCGCAGACGATGCAGGCCTCCGAACCGATCATCGCCGAGGCGCGGCCCTGGATCAACGAACTAGCAGCGCAACGTGAAAAGTACCGGGCGAGCGCGTTCCGATTCGGTGATGCCGCCCTATCCGGCATTCACGAGATCGCCTTTGAAGAAGTGAGCTACCAATACGCGCCCGACGCCCCCTTGGCGCTCGAGAAGGTGAGCTTCACCGCCAAGCGGGGTGAGCTCATCGGCGTCATCGGTCCTTCGGGCAGCGGAAAGTCGACGCTGTCAGAGTTGGTGCTTCGGCTCGACCGCCCAACGTCGGGCACCTACCGGGTGAACGGCGTTGACGCGTTCGAGTACGACGCCGAGAGCTGGGCCGACCACGTAGCGCTCGTGCCCCAGTTGGGCCGGCTGATCCCCGGAACGGTCGCAGAAAACGTGCGCTTCTTTCGCGAGGGCATCACCGACGACGATGTCCGCCGTGCTTGCGAACGTGTCAGCTTGGCCGACGAGATCGCCGTCCTCGATGACGGCTACGACACGATGATCGGCGAGCGGCGCTATCGCATGCTGTCGGGCGGGCAACGCCAGCGGTTGTCCATTGCCCGTGCGCTCGTAGGCCGAGCGAGCCTCGTTGTGCTCGACGAGCCGACAAGCGCGCTGGACCACCGCTCCGAAGCGGCCATCGTCGATGCCGTCGAAGAGCTACGTACGCACGCGTGCGTGATCGTGATCGCGCACCGGCTATCAACGCTGCGGCACTGCGACCGAGTGCTGGTGCTTCGCAACGGCAAAAGGGAAGCGCTGTGCGACCTACGCGAGCTCGCCGAGGAGAGCGACTTTTTCCGCGGCGCCCAGACCACCGGAACCTTCTAGCTACGGAAGCCGGACCCGCTCGATAAGTGCCGGGTGGTCTTCGTGGACCGCCAGCCAGTTCGAGTCGTTGAACCGCTCCATGCCGAGCTCGAAGAGCATGAACGACACGCCGCTGGGCCGGATGCGCCCGACGACGAAACCGTGCCCGGTCATGTCTGCGTAAAAGTCGCGGAGGAAGTACTTGGAATAGAGCGCGGCTCGGGTGTACTCGAACTGCACGGCGCGTATCGCCTTGCGCTCGAACGCGCTCCGAAAGCCCTCTACCACCAACTGTTCGGCACCCTCCACATCCATTTTTAGGAAGTCCACGGTGGAGATGCTGGTCTCAGCCAGGTAATCGTCGCCCCTGCGCACAGGGACTTCGATCTCGACCGACTCGTACTCCTGTGGGTAGTCGGTTATCGACGTGAGCACCGAGTGATCGGGATAGTGGTGGATCGTCACTGTTCCCGTTGCATTGCTCAGCCCAAAGGGGTTGACGCGCACGCGCTCCTCGACGGCATAACGCTTGGCCAACGACTCCGCTGTCGACGGTGAGATCTCGAAGGCGTGCACCATACGAGCTCCGGCCTGCAGCGCATGCGCCGTCCAGTCGCCGACGTTGGCGCCGACGTCGAATACCACGCCGAGCTCGGGGCCGAGCTTGTCCAGCAGAGCGAACTCGCCATTGCCCTCCATGTCTTGGAGCGCCGCTTTGCGGTAGTCGTAGCCCTTGAGGAACGCACGCGCTGCGGTGGCACCGGCCCGCACGAGCGGGTTGGTCCTGCGCTTGCCGAGCGCCTCTACAAACTCCAGGGCGCGGGCGCGTGGCTTAGGAGGCACGAGTGACCAGCTTGGGTCGCTCCTCGTTGCCGCGCCGGCGGCCTACGCGCTCGATGAACACACGCACGCGCGAACGACCCGTGGGCATGGTCGTGTTTCTAACAGTTCCTCATCATGCCCAGGGACCAGCAGGTACCGTGAGCGGCCGTGAAGCAGGCAAGCGCGGTCAGTGCAGGTGCGCGGGTGATAGCCCGCATGTTGGTCGCAGGGCCGGTCGTCAGGTCGCGCCGTTGGGTGTTGATCGTGAAGCTGCGGGTGCTGGGGTGGATGTCGCGCTCGACCGTGGACGTGCAGATCGACAAGAGCGCACGGATTGGCCGCCGGATCGTCGTGCAGTTCGGGTCGAAGGGCCACAACGTGATCCGCATAGGTCCCGGGTGCAAGATCAGCGACGGTGTGCGCTTCCGCCTCTACGGCGGCACAATCGACCTGGGCCCGAAGGTCGACGTGCGCGGCAATGCGGTGCTGAGCATCGCGGGCGGCCGCCTGGTGCTCGACGGACCCAACAACCTGAGCTGGGGCGTCACCGTGCACTGCGCCGAGTCGATCCACCTGGCCAAGTTCGCCCATGTCGCCGAGTACTCGACGATCGTCGACAACAGCCACTACTACACCGCCCCCGACGTCTGGAGCTACCACAACACCCGCACGGCGCCCATCGAGCTGGAGCAGGACGTGTGGGTGTGTCCAAAAGCCACGATCACCAGCGGGGTCAGGATCGGAGACCACACGATCGTTGCGTCCAACACTGTCGTGGTGAAGGACGTCCCGCCCGGTGTGTTGATCTCCGGGGTGCCCGGCAAGGTCGTGCGCGGACTCGACCTGCCGTGGCTGGGAGCCGGCTTGGACGGTCGACCAGTCGATGAGTGACACGCCCGACGTCTCGGTCGTCTGCTCCACGTACAACCGCGCCACCCGTCTGCCCTCCTTGCTCACCGCGCTCGACCAGCAGACCTTTGACCATGACCGCTTCGAGGTCGTCATCGTCGACAACGGCTCGGGCGACGACACGTCCGCGGCGCTCGACCGCCTTGAGCAAGAGCTCGGCTTGCGGATTCGGCGCGTGACGCTGCAGAAGAACCGGGGCGCCTCCGGTGGTCGCAACGCAGGTTGGCGCGCCGCGGCCGCTCCGCTGATTGCCTTCACCGACGACGACTGCGTTGCCGACCCGGGGTGGTTGGAAACGGGCGTGCAGTTGATGGGCGACCCGGGCACGAGC
>JACCXE010000023.1 GCA_013697265.1 Actinomycetota bacterium
TCCCTGCACGGAAGCATGCAGATCTCGCACCTCAAGCAACGGCGTCACACCGCAATTCTATTACCACTACCGCCGTAGTGGAAATAGGCGACCCATCCGCGACCCCCTTCGCGTTCTGCGCCACGAAAATGTCCCGATATCCCGACCGTGGCCTCAAATTGGGGCACTTTCGTGGCGCAGAACCGTGGCGAGGGTCAGAACAGGAGGCTGATCGGCGGGGACCCTGGAGGCGGGGGTGTCTGCCGCTTCGGTCCGCCGCTGGCGTGGCCGTCGGCGAGCATCGCGACCAACGATGGGTTACCGGACGCGGGCTGCGTTTCGACCACGGTTACAACGGCGCGACACCGGGCTTCGACGAGTTCCATCGACAACCCCGACGCGTTCGAAGTGCTCGAACAGCCGATGCACAGCCGGGGACCACGCGCCCATCGGTCGGCGCATCGCCGACGCGCACGACCCCGACACTGACATAGCCGCTCTCAAGCGGGATCTCAGCGTCAGTCATGGCTCGAGGATTGCGGAGCCGCGCTCGGATGCCAAACTCCTTTCCCTCATGACTGAGCCGTGGGCCTTCGTCGACGCGCCGCCTGTGATCGCAGGCGACGGCGGTGTCATGTCGTTGGTCGAAGGGTCGTCGTTCTGTATTTCAGCCGGGTCGGGCGACATCGTGGCCGGCGCAGCCCACGGTCTTTTCTTTCGGGACTCGCGCCTGCTGAGTCGATTCGAGTTGCGGCTCAACGGCGGTCGGCCCGAGAAGCTGTCGAACGCGCTGCCCGAACCGTTCGCCGGCGCAGTCGTGTCCCGAGGCGCGCCGAAGCCAGGCCAGGCCGACTCGACGCTCATGGTGTTCCGCCGCCGCTGGATCGGCCGGGGCATGCGCGAGGACATCGAGTTGCGCAACGTCGGTCATGAGCCGGCCTACTGCCGGCTCGAAATCGCGATCGAGGCCGACTTCGCCGACCTGTTCGAAGTGAAAGAGCAGCGCGTGGTCGCGGGTGGCGCCACCCAGGTGACCGTCGACGACCACTCGCTTACCTTTCGTCACAGCCGGCGTGAGTCCAACCGGGCCGTCCACCTCGACTTCGACAGTGGCGCTCGCGTAGCCGAGACCGGCGTGTCGTGGGAGGTGATCGTGCCCGTCGGCGGCAGCTGGACCACCTCGATTGGCGTGTCGGCGTCGATCGAAGGTCACCGGATCGAAGCGCGGTTCCGACCCGGCGCGGCCCTCGGCAAGGCCGCGCCGGAACAACGGTTGAACAAGTGGCGCGCCGCGGTGCCCGACGTCGAGTCGGATCACCCGTCCTTGGCCGCAGTGATCGCGCGTGGCGCCGAAGACCTCGGCGCGCTTCGCATGTTCGACCCCGAGCATCCTGAACGCGCCGTAGTTGCCGCGGGTGCGCCGTGGTTCATGACGCTGTTCGGTAGGGATTCACTGTTTACGAGTTGGATGGCGCTGCCCGTCGACCCCGATCTCGCGCTCGGCGTGTTGCAGACGCTGGCCCGCTTTCAAGGGACCAAGACCGACGCTCGCACCGAGGAGGAGCCGGGCCGGATCTTGCACGAGATGCGCTTCGGTGAAGCGGCAACGCTGTCGCTCGGCGGCGGCACCATCTACTACGGCTCGGTCGACGCCACGCCGCTGTTCGTGATTCTCCTCGGCGAGTTGCGCCGGTGGGGTCTGGCCCCTGAGATCGTCGACGCGCTGGCGCCCAACGCTGAAGCGGCTGTCAACTGGCTCGTCGACTACGGCGACGTGGATGACGACGGGTACATCGAATACCAACGCAAGACCGATCACGGCCTGGCCAACCAAGGTTGGAAGGACTCGTGGGACGCCATCCAGTTCGCCAACGGCAAGCTCGCCAACGCGCCGATCGCGCTCGCCGAAGTGCAGGGCTACGCCTACGCGGCCTTCCTGGCCTGGGCCTACTTCCTCACCGAGTTGGGCCGCGACGACGAGTGCGGTGCCTGGCGAGCGCGCGCGGCCGAACTGAAGCGCCGCTTCAACGAGGACTTCTGGTTGGAGGACAAGCAGTGCTTCGCCATGGCGCTCGACGCCGACAAGCGACCGGTCGACGCGATCGGGTCGAACCAGGGCCACTGTCTGTGGACCGGCATCGTCGCTCCCGAAAAGGCCGCGGGTGTGGCCGCCGCGCTCACGGCGCCTGACATGTTCTCGGGTTGGGGTGTGCGCACCATGTCCACGCAGAGTGGGGGCTACAACCCGATCGGCTACCACACCGGTTCGGTGTGGCCACACGACAACGCGATGGTCGTAGCCGGCCTGATTCGTTACGGCTTCGTCGACGAGGCGCACATGGTGATGAACGGGATTCTCGACGCCGCCGCGATGGAAGGTGGCCGCTTACCGGAGTTGTTCGCCGGCCTCGACCGCGCCGACTTTCCCGGCGTTGTGCCCTATCCCACGTCGTGCTCGCCCCAGGCGTGGGCCGCGGCGACACCGCTGGCGTTCCTGCGCAGCATCCTGCGCCTCGATCCCTGGGTGCCCCACGGCCAGATCTGGATGTCGCCCGACCTGTTGCCGAACATGACCGAACTACGCG
>JACCXE010000250.1 GCA_013697265.1 Actinomycetota bacterium
CTTCGAGGGAACTGACGCCGAACATGTGCTTGGCCGCTTCCTGGTCGAAGAGCTGGCCCACGATGTCGGCGTCGGTGAGCGCGGTACCCGTGATGATGATCTCGGGGTAGTAGCTCTCACGGTTCATGGCGCCGGTTAGGAAGACGGGGAACACCGGGTCGCAACCGCACAGGATCGTGGTAACCCCGTCCCGCTTGAGCTTGGGGATCAGGTTGTTGGCTTGATTCGACATCGTGCCGAGGTCGAGCTGGTACTGGATGTTCTCGGCGACCTTGACGCCGGCCTTTTCGATGTCGCCCTTTGCGATCTGCACCGACTCTTGGTACCAGGAGTTCTCGGGCGCCATGGTTGCGATCTTGCGGGGCTGGTCCTTGAGCGCACCGCCGGCGTACACGGCCGGCTTGGCTGCTCCACCTGGGCCCGACAGTCGCTTCACCGTGTATTCGGCGGCGAGCTTGGCCACAGTCGTGCCGTCGACGGCGAGGCTCCAGATGTACGGCGCGTGCCGGTCGTGCCACGGAGTGGACAGATAAGGATCGCCGAAGCCCATGACACCCCGGCGTTGCAGAGAGTCGGCGTATGGCTCGGACGTAGCCGACATGTCCGCGAAGGCACCCATGGTTTTCACGGTTTCGGCGTCGGCCTCGGCCTTGTCGCGGCCACCTCCGAGCAGTTCGGCGGTATTCGACCCGACTCCGTTGTAGAACTGAACGTCGAGCTTGCGGCCGTAGAACTGGTAGCGCTTCGAGAAGTACTCGGCCAGCGCGCTGACGGTCCGCTTAATCGTCTCAGGGGTGTCTGAGAGGCTGGCACCCGCGAGTTCGGCCAGCGTCTGCTGGAAACCCTTTTCGTTCAGCGAGCGAAACGACACCTTGATGCTGGTGTCGGTGACGCCCTTGGACGTGACGCCGCCGTTGCTGCCGCTGAAGGCAATACACGGCGGGGAGTAGGGGTCGCCGGTTACCTGGTCTTTGCGCTCGGGTGGGCACGACGTGGGAACCGAGATCGCCTTGCCCGACGCGGACTTGGTGCCGCTCGTCGTGGCGGCCGCGCCGCCGGGAATGGTTTCGCCGGTGGCTGTCGTGGACTCCGTTGTGTTGTCGCCGCCGGTGACAAAGCCGGTGTCTTCGTCGCCGCCCGAACTCGCGGCGTCCACGACCTTTTGCGGCTTGGACGGCACGAGCAGCGCCACGATGATCATCAACACGACTAGCAGTGCGAGCGGGCCGTAGCCCCGCATGAGGCGTTGGTTGACTTGAAACGAGCCGCGCGGCAGGCGCGGGCCGTCGGTTGCTGGCATGTCAAGCCTCCATTGGAATGGTTCGTTGAGCGCGGCGCATCAAACGTCGGTCGCGATCGGCGACGAGCAGCAGGGCCAGCAGGCCAGCCAAGCCCACAGCCGCCAATCGGCCTCCGCGCGATCCCTTCACGTTGGCCGCCAACGTGCTCGGTCGCTTCTTCGTGATGGTCGGAGATTTGGTGGTGCCCGTGCCCGTGCCCGTGGAATCCGGCAGCGGCGCGATGTCGCTGAGCACGGGCGTGTCGACCAGGTCGTTCAGTCCACCGAAGCTGTCGTTGCCACCGCTGAGGGACCCGGTCGGATCGAGACCGAGGAAGCTCGATGTCTTCAAGGCCTCGGATTTCGTCTGCACCCCACCGAGCTCGATGGAGAACGACCCGGCACCGGTGAGCGAACCGACGACGATGTCGCCGATAGTGATAAGGGCCGCGTTGCTGCAGTCCTGCTCGAGCAGCGCGGTGAAGAGCTGTTCCCGCACCGGCTGGGCTGCGCTCAGAGCGAGTTGCGCGATGCTGTCGCGCGTGGGCGACGGCACGACGCGCACCACGAGCGGATCGACGAACAAGAATCCGGCGCTGACGTGGGCCTTCGGGTAGTTGATCTGGATACCGAGCGCGCTTAGGAGCGAGTTCGCGTTTTCGAGCGCTTTCAGCGCGTCGTTGGCCGGCAGCGCTTGGCCGAGCACGGTCAGGGCGCCGATGGTGAACACCCCGTCGTTGACGTCGTCTTTGCCGGTGCTGGAGCGCGCCGTCCACCTCAGCCCGCTCAACTCGAGGACGCCGGCGATTTTGAGGCTGCCGATGTCGACGCTAGCGAGCGCCTCTCGGTTACCGCCGGCGAGGCGGGTGATGGCCTGCGAATGGGCGCCGCCCAGGCTCAAGAACGCGTCGGAGGCGGTCAAGCCCGCCGTGACGGTGTTGGCCTCGCTGTTGGGCGTCGAATCGGCGCGGACGTTCTTGGTGATCGCCGGAAAGGTTTTTTCGTTCTCGGTCTTGGGTGAGGCTGCGCTGGGATCACGGGATTCGGCACGCAGAGCCTGGGGCTGATCCTCGGCCGGAAGCGTCGGATCGCCACCGTCGCAGCCAGCGGCGGCGAGGGTGCCGCCGATAATGCCCAAATCGATGGCGCGGGACTCGGCTTGGGCCACGTTGTTCGTGTAGCCGGTGAGCGAAACGCCGAACGTGATTCCGATCGAAAGCGACGCGGTGGTCGGATTCACCTTGTACGAGTTCGCGACTGCCGAGGCGGTGCCCGCGGTGGTGGGGGTGGCAGGTGTGCCGGCCGAAGCCGCGCCGAGCGGCCCCGTGAGGGCGGTTACTGCGACAGCAATGCCCACCGCGCTAGCGGTGAGGGCGGTGCGTCGATAGGGCTTGAAATTGCCCGCCATTGGGAACCCCCGGTTGTTGGCGGCGAATACTTGGTTTTGATGCAGGACCGTATGTGACCTTTGTCACATGAAGCGGTCAACAATCTGTACCACGGAGCATGTTGTTTACAACCGCGAGCAGCCCGTTCGCCCTGGGATACGTCCTTATTGGGTGGTCTTTTCCTTCGGGACTAGGTGGATTGACACCGAATTCATGCAATAACGGTCACCCGAGTCGGTCGGCCCGTCATTGAAGAGGTGACCGAGGTGGCCGTCGCACTGGGCACATCGGACTTCGGTGCGGGCCATCCCGTGGGACCGGTCTTCGATGAGTCGGATCGCGTCGGGGCTCGCAGCGGCATCGAAGCTCGGCCAACCGCAGCCGGCGTCGAACTTGGTCACCGAATCGAACAATTTGGCTCCGCAGCCGGCACAGAGATATTCACCGTCGGTCCACTCGTTCCAGTACTTGCCGGTGAAGGCGGGCTCGGTGCCCTGCTTGCGCAAGACCTGGTACGCCTCGGGGTCGAGCTGCTCTTTCCACTCTTCATCGCTAGGCGTATCCATGCGCACAGGGTAAGTCGCGGCCAGCCTGCCGGGTGCCCGCCCGGGCAAGAAAGCTAAGTTCGGGCGATGGCTGCAGACGTTCCGGACAAGGGAACCCCCCACGATCGCGCTCGCATTGTTCGCCGATACCTGTCCGCCCTCGATGCTCGGAAGCCGGGGCGCACCAGTGCCCGCACCGCAGAGTCGATTCAGCACCGCATGCACCAGGTCGACACGCTGCTGTTGTCGGCCGACCCGGTGCAGCGCCTGCACCTCACGCAAGAGCGGATCGACCTGCACGCTGAGCAGTTGCGTTTGAACACTTCGGCCGGCGGCGACTTCGACGCGCTCGAGAAGGCGTTTGTTCGCGTCGCCCGCAACTACGGCGACCGCCACGACGTCATGTATTCGGCCTGGCGCCAGGTCGGGGTCGACAACGAAGTGCTGGGCAAGGCCGGCATCGTGCCCGCGGCCAAGCCGGCCCGTCCCCAGCAGGCCAACGGCGGGGCTGCGTCGGCTAAGGCCGAAGCTCCCACCGCGGACACGCCCAAGGCCGATACGAGGGACCTCGAGAGCGCGGTGCCACAGACGCAACCGTCAGCCACCGAGGAGAAGGCCAAGCCCGAAGCCAAGAATGCGGCGCCGGCCAAGAA
>JACCXE010000284.1 GCA_013697265.1 Actinomycetota bacterium
CCGGCGGCGTGCCCCAGTGCCTCAACTCGTCGGGACGGGCCGGCAGCGGCGCCGGCCCAATGGCCGACGCGCTGCGGGCCGCCGGCCACACTGCGGTGCCGTTTCGCGACCACATCGCCGCGGTCACGGTGCCAGGCTGCGTGGACGGTTGGGTGGCGCTGCACGACAGGTACGGAGCGCTTTCGTTGGCCGACGTGCTGGCCCCGGCCATCGACTACGCGGGGAACGGGTTCGCGCCCGGGTTCACGTCACGGCTGACCCGCGGCGTTATGGGCTCGCTGCCCGGCGGCGACGACTACGCCGCGGAAGGCAAGCTTGTGCGCCGCTCCGGGGTCGCCGACGCGTTGCGCGCCATCGCATCTGACGGACGCGACGCGTTCTACCTGGGGTCGTTCGGTAACGGACTGCGCACGCTGGGGGACGGTCTGTACTCCGAAGGCGACCTGGCCGCGAGGCAAGTCGAGTGGACCGACGCCTTGGGCGTCGATGCCCTTGGTCATCGGCTGTGGGCGGCGCCTCCGAACTCGCAGGGTTACCTCGCGCTCGCCGCCGCCTGGATACTTGACGGCCTCGACCTACCTGACGACCCCGACGATCCGTTGTGGGCGCACCTGTTGGTGGAGGCATCACGTCAGGCCGCGTTCGACCGCAACGCGGTGCTCTTCGACGGAGCGGACGGCCACGACCTCGTGTCGTCCGAACGACTCGGGCCTCGCCGCGACGCCATCGACTCCTTCGCGGCCACCGACATCGCTGACGCCTACCGTGGTGGCGGCACCATGTGCATGTCCACGGTGGACAAGGCGCGCATGGGCGTCACCCTCATCCAGTCCAACGCCAGTGGATGGGGTTGCAACATCGTCGAGCCGACCACCCGAATCTTCCTACACAACCGCGGCATGGGCTTTTCGCTCGACCCGTCGCACCCCGCCGCGATGGCACCGGGCAAGCGTCCACCCCACACGCTGTCGCCCATGTTGGTGACCCATCCAGACGGGGACCTTGCCATCGCGCTCGGCACCATGGGCGGCGACAGTCAGCCCCAGGTGTTGTTGCAGTTGCTGGTGCGCATGCTCGTGCACGGCGCTACGCCCTCGCAGGCGGTGGCGGCCGGTCGATTTGCGCTGGCGTCGACCGGGCCCGGCGGAACCGGTTTCGACACGTGGTCCCACGGCGGCAGAGTCCGGGTTCGTATCGAAGCAAACGCACCGGAAGCCTGGGCGGCCGGCCTCGTCGAACGGGGCCACGTCGTGGAACCGGCGCCCGCTTTTGATCACGGCTTCGGTCACGCGCACGCGGTCACTGTCGACGGCGAAGTGTTGCTGGGCGGGGCCGACCCCCGCTCCCGATCCGGCGCGGCCTGCGGCTTCTAGAAGCGCAATTCTTGTAACCGATAGCGGCAAAGACCGCCGCTTCCGGTTACAAGAATTGGAATTTCTAGGAAACGTGGCTCGCGGTCCAGGCCAAGAGGTCGTCGACCGACCGGGTGTTGACCACCTGGCGCGGGTCGATGCCCTCCTCGACGGCGCGGTCACAGCCGAAGGGCTGCCAATGCAGCTGACCGGGAGCGTGGGCGTCGCTGTCGATCGACGTTTTGATTTCTTCGTCGACCATCATCCGCAAGATGCGGCGGGGCGGGTCGAGCCGCTCGGGTCGGGAGTTGATTTCGATCGCCTTGTCGAAGCGCTTGGCCGCCTGCACGATCATCTCTTCGTCGAAGGTCGATTCGGGCCGACCCTTGCCCACGACGAGCCGGCCCGTGCAGTGACCGAGAATGTCGACGTTCGGATTGGCGAGTGCGACAACCATCCGCTTGGTCATCTCCGCCGCGTCCATCCGCAACTTGGAGTGAACGCTGGCCACGACCACGTCGAGCCCGGCGAGCAGCTTCGGGTCTTGGTCGAGCGAGCCGTCGTCGAGGATGTCCACCTCGATGCCGCTCAAAATCCGGAACGGGGCCAACTCTTGGTTGAGTTCATCGACCAGCTTTAGTTGCTCGGCCAGCCGCTCGGCCGTCAACCCGTTCGCGATGGTGAGACGGGGCGAGTGGTCGGTAAGCGCCATGTAATCGTGGCCGAGTGCAATCGCGGTTTCGGCCATCGTGCGGATGGGGCTACCGCCGTCGGACCAGTCTGAGTGCAAGTGCAGGTCGCCCTTGAGCGCGGCCCGCATCGGCGCGCCCGGACCTGTGGCCGGCTCGGGCTGTTGTTCCTGGAGCCGCACCAGGTAGTCGGGCGCCCGCCCCTCGAGCGCCTGTCGGATGATGACGGCGGTCTTGTCGCCCACGCCGGGCAGATCTTTGATCTTGCCCTCGGCAACGAGCTCGGCCACCTGCTCGGCCCTGGCGTTGCGCACCGACGTCGCCGCGCTGCGAAAGGCTCGCACCCGGTAGGTCGGTTCGCGGTTGGTCTCGAGAATCTCTGCGATGGCGTCGAGCGCGGCCGCCGGGTCCATGCGATCGATCGTAGGTTCTGAACGGTTTAGCGCTTGAGTTCGCGGCGCT
>JACCXE010000289.1 GCA_013697265.1 Actinomycetota bacterium
GGGAGTCGAAGAAGGCGCTCGCGGAACACCTCGTGCGCTTGGAGGAAGCGGAGAAGCGCGACCACCGCAAGCTGGGCGCCGAACTCGATTTGTTCAGCTTCCCGACCGAAATCGGCAGCGGGCTGGCGGTCTTTCACCCTAAGGGCGGAATCATCCGCCGCACCATGGAGGACTACTCGCGGCAACGTCACGAGGAAGCCGACTACGAGTTCGTCTACACGCCCCACATCACCAAGCAGGGCCTGTTCGAAACCTCGGGTCACTTGCAATGGTTCGCCGACGGCATGTTCCCGCCGATGGAACTTGAGGGCGTGAAGTACTACGCCAAGCCGATGAACTGCCCGTTCCATTGCTTGATCTTCCGGTCGCGCGGGCGGTCGTATCGCGAGTTGCCGCTCAGAATGTTCGAGTTCGGCACCGTCTACCGCTATGAGAAGTCGGGTGTGATCCACGGCCTCACCCGCGTCCGCGGCATGACCCAAGACGATTCGCACATTTTCTGCACCAAGGAACAGGTGCCGGATGAACTCAGGAGCTTGCTCAAGTTCGTGCTCGACCTATTGCGCGACTACGGCCTCGACGACTTTTACCTCGAGCTGTCGACCAAGCCCGAGGGCAAGGCGGCGGGCACCGACGAAGAGTGGGAGGTGGCGATCGCCACGCTGCGCGAGGTTGCGCTGGGCGAGGGCCTTGAACTCGTGATGGACGAAGGGGGCGGCGCGTTCTACGGTCCCAAGATCTCGGTGCAGGCTCGCGACGCGATCGGTCGCACCTGGCAGATGTCGACGATCCAGCTCGACTTCAACACCCCAGCACGTTTCGAGCTCACCTACGACGCCGACGACGGCACCCGCCAACAGCCCGTGATGATTCACCGCGCGCTGTTCGGTTCCATCGAGCGGTTTTTCGGTGTGCTCGTCGAGCACTACGCCGGCGCCTTTCCCGCATGGCTCGCGCCGGTGCAGGCCGCGGTGCTGCCAGTTGGTGAAGACCACCTCGGGTACGCACAGTCCGTCCACGACCGCTTGAAAAAGGAGGGATTCCGCGTCGAGATGCACGCGGCCGACGAACCGTTGGGTGCCCGCATTCGGCGGGCCAAGATGCAGAAGATGCCTTACATCCTCGTGGTCGGCGCCGACGATGCCGCAGCTGGAACCGTCGGCGTCAACGCGCGCGGTTCAGAGCGGCCCGAGCGCGACGTTGCCCTCGACGACTTCGTGGCCCGCCTGCGCGCCAAAATTGATTCGCACGCGAAGTAACGCATGACCCTCGAACGCATATGGGCCGGGTGGCGCAGCGCCTACGTCAGCGGCGTCGCCCAGGTTGAACCGGTCCCCGGCGAGTGCCCGTTCTGCGCGCTGTTCAACGCCGACGTGCCCGACCGAGAGCGCCTTGTCGTGCATCGCGGCGACACCTGTGTGGCGATGCTCAACCTCTACCCCTACGGCTCGGGTCACCTGCTGGTGATGCCGACGCGCCACATCGCTGGGCTCGACGAGTTGAACGACGAAGAACGCGGCGAGTTGTTCAACCTCGTCGTCGATGCGTCCCGAGTGCTCCAGAAGGCCTACGGTCCCGACGGAATGAACGTGGGAGCCAACCTCGGACGCGCCGCGGGCGCCGGCGTGCCCGGCCACCTGCACATGCACCTGCTGCCCCGCTGGAGCGGCGACAGCAACTTCATGACCGCGATCGCGGAAACGCGCGTGCTGCCCGAAGATCTGGCCACGTCCTACGCCAAGATCGCGGGGGCGTGGGCGCAATGAGTTCCACCGAAGGCCACCGCGACGCGCTACCAGAGGACCTGAACCTCGACGAGTACGTCGGCGTCACGACGTTCCCTGATCCGGGTCGTCGCCGCACCGTCGCGTTGATCTGGATCGTCGCCGGTGCGATCGCCGGCTTCGTAGTGGCGATCAGCGGCACCGACGGCGTGTTGGTCAACCAGGGTCTGTTGTGGTTCGCGATCGCCGCCGCGCTCATAGGCCTGTACCACCTAGTCGCCGGCACGCGGCTCAAGGTGCGCGAAACCGAGGCGTTGATGGTCGCGTCCAAACAGGTCGGTTTCCCCGTCGGCCACGCCTCGGCCCAACTCGGCTTCCAAGGCCTGCGGTCGCGCCCTACCTGGCGCATCCTGTTGTACTCGGCCGACAACCCGCCGACCAAGCGCGGCATGGTCTTGGTAGACGGCAGCCGCGGCACGGTCCTCGGCGACTACGTCGAAGACAATCCAGAAGATCCGAAGATCTGGACCAACGCTTAGCTGGCCGCACCGCGCAGTGCTTTGTCCGCGACGTTGGGCGGGGCGATGTCGTAGTGATCGTGGTCGATGGTGAACGAGCCGCGGCCGCCGGTGATCGAGCGCAGGTCGATCGCATAGCGGCGTAGTTCGGCGGTGGGCACCATCGCGGTGATCGTGACCCGGGATCCGTCGGCGGACGCGTCGGTCGTTTGAACCCGGCCCCGGCGCGCGTTCAGGTCACCCATCACGTCGCCCTGTTGCGCGATCGGCATTGTGACGTTCAAGCACGACACCGGTTCGAGCAACACCGGCGACGCGTTCGCCATAGCGTCGCGTAGCGCCAACGCGCCGGCCATCTTGAAGCTCATTTCCGAACTGTCCACGGCGTGGAACTTGCCGTCGGTCAAGGTGACTTCGAGGTCGACAACCGGGTGACCCATCGGCCCGCCTTGCCCCATCGCTTCCTGAATGCCCTTTTCGACGGCGGGAATGAACTGGCGGGGTATGGCGCCGCCGACGATCTTGTCGACGAAGCGAAAGCCCTCGCCACGCTCGAGCGGCGCGATCGTGATGGTGCACACGCCGAACTGGCCATGGCCGCCACTCTGCTTCTTGTGCTTGCCCTCGGCGGTGGCGGGTTTCGTGATCGTCTCGCGATAGGGCACCGCGACGGCTTCGGTGATCACTTCCACGCCGAACTTGCGCGTGAGCCGCTCGCTGATCACCGCCAGGTGCGTCTCGCCCGCGCCGCCGAGAAGCGACTGATGCGTCTCTTCGTTGCGCTCGATGCAAAGCGTCGGATCTTCCTCTTGCAGTCGGTGCAGCGAGGTCATGAGCTTGTCGTCGTCGCCTTGGGACTTGGGCTTGATCGCGACCCACAACGACGGCGCCCGCGGCGCTGGCATCGGTGCCCGAACGGGCATGCCCTTCGGTGCAAGCGTGTCGCCCGTCGCGCTGTCGGCCAACTTGGCCACGGCGACGAGGTCGCCCGCGGGCACCTCGGTGACCGTCTCGTGCTCTTTGCCCCGCAGCGTGAACAGGCCGTGCAGGCGTTCGTCGGAACGGGTGCGGGTGTTGGTGAGCACCGCGTCGGGTTTCAGGGTCCCGCTGCACACCTTGAGCAACGACACGCGACCGACGAAGGGATCCGCAATCGTCTTGCCGATCACGGCCAGCGGGTCGCCGTTCGGGTCGCACGCGATATCGGCCTCGCCGTCGCCTGCGAGCACGTGCAGCGCGGGGCGGGCCAGCGGTGACGGCGCGATCTCGACGATGAACTGGGCCAGGCGATCAACGCCGATACGCCGCGTGGCCGAGCCGCACACAACCGGGAACACCGTGGCGTCGGCCACGCCCTGAGCGAGCGTCTTCTCGAGCTCGTCGAAGGATGGGATGTCGCCCTCGAGGTAGCGCTCCATCAACGCGTCGTCGGCCACCACGATGCCCTCGACGAGCGCATCGTGCACCACGTGTTCGGTGTTGGCCATGTCCGGGGGAACATCTTGTTCGACGCCGGTTCCGTCGTCGCCGTAAATGAACGCCTTGTCGGTCAGCAGGTCGATGACACCCCGGAACGCGGTCTCTTCACCGACCGGCAGTTCCAGTGGCGCGATGCCGGCCCCGAACACCGAGCGCAGCTGGTCGAGGGTGCGGTCGAAGCTGGCCCGTTCACGGTCGAGCTTGTTGATGAAGATCATACGGGGGAGCCCGAGAGCGGCTGCGGCCTCCCATGCGATTTCGGTTTGGACCTCGACGCCTTCGACGGCGCTCACCACGATGACGGCGAGGTCGGCCATCGCAAGCCCGGCTTGCACCTCCGCAAAAAAATCGGCGTAGCCGGGGCAGTCCAAAAGATTCAGCTTGCAGCCGTGGCTCTCGAAGGCGGCCAAGGCGGTGGACACCGACAGGTGGCGTTTGATCTCTTCGGGCTCGGTGTCGGTGACGGTGGTGCCGTCTTCGACCCGTCCTACTCGTCCGATCACGCCGGCGTCAGCCAGAAGGGCCTCCGCAAGCGTGGTCTTGCCGACGCCACCGTGACCTACCAGCGCGACGTTGCGGATTTGGGCCGACGTGAACGTTTTCAAAGACGTCCCCTCTCTGTCTGCCTGCAATTTCAAGTGTGGAGCCGAGGTTAGAACCCTGGCGGGTAGAATGCTCCCCGGATGTTTGACAAGCACTGGAGGTCCCAGGTCGAGCGGGTCACGGTCCCCATT
>JACCXE010000308.1 GCA_013697265.1 Actinomycetota bacterium
CGACGCCGATGCTGAGGATCGGCGAGATGAGTTCGGGCAGCTCAATGCCGGCGCAAGCGGCCGGGCGATTCTCGGAGCCGTTTGATGTGACCGCTGAGCTGGCCGTGGTGTTTCCGAGGAGGCTCAGCTGACCCGTGCCGACGGCCTTCGCGAGAAGAGTCGTTGCACCGGTATCACTGACACCCTTGACGATGTTTGCAACCGTGTCACCCAGAGTCAGCTTTTGGCCAAGAATGCTGAGATCAAGCGCGCGAGCCGCCGCGCCACCAGCAAACGTCTCGGGCTTCACGGTCACGGTTTCTGCAGCATGAGCAGGAGTAACGGCGATTGCCGACCCCGCCAGTGCTACAGCTACCGCAAGCGGAGCTAGCGAGCGAATACGCATGTAATTGTTGTTCCTCTCCCCGGTCGAGGCCCGACGTTTCCTTGATGCTCCCTTGCTGGCGACGACATTGTGACCACGCAACGTCGTCGGAACCAGCAATTCCACGTGTTCCCGCGTTTCTCCTGCTTCTTTCTCTCTGTATGGCAGCAATCCCACGTTCCGTCACACTTC
The DNA here is from genome assembly GCA_013697265.1 of Actinomycetota bacterium. Taxonomy (GTDB): domain Bacteria; phylum Actinomycetota; class Acidimicrobiia; order Acidimicrobiales; family JACCXE01; genus JACCXE01. The sequence continues at coordinate 557 of JACCXE010000308.1, forward strand.
GACCCGCATAGAGGCGACCGCCCGGAGCCCCACGTCAGGAACAAGCGGCCCGATTAGGGGCACTTGCGTAGGCGCAGAATAACGAACCGTCACCGTGAGTGTCGACCCAGGGGCCCCACGGCCACTGACTGTTACGTGGATGCGCCCCTTCTCGAGGCCCGAGGAGCCGACCGCCGCTCGCCGGGCCGCGGCGTCGTCAGGGCTCACCGCTGCGGCGCGCGCGGCTTCGCGCGCAGCGTGCACAACCAGGATCTGGTCTCTAACCACGAGACCGACCTGCACAATGGCCAGCAAAAGCAGCACCACGAAGGGGAGCGTTAGGGCAAGTTCGACGACGGCCTGGCCCCGATCGGCGCGGCGCCCGGAGCGCGGGCCGCGGGAGGGAGGCGCCCCGGGCTCCGGGCGGGCCGTCACTTGATTTTTCCGGTGACCGAGTCGAAGACCGAGTCGAGCAGGGCGCCGACCCGGCCGGTTTTGGCGGCCCAACCGACAACAAGCACGGCCACTGCGGCCGCACCGAGCAGCACGAGCGCGTATTCCGCGGTTGCCTGACCGCGGTCGTTACGGCGCATGCGATGGGACAGGACGAACACGGAGGTCTGGAGCCAGACGACCGCGTGAAGGATGAAGGACATGAGTTGGCTTCCCTTTTTGAATGCAGTTAGAGGCCCAGCCCGCGGAGCGAACCGGCGATAAGCGGCGCCACCGTCAACAAGGCGAACGCCGGCAGGATGCAACTGACCAGGGGGAAGAGCAGGCGAACCGGCAGGCGCCGTGCGGCGGCCTCGGCCCGCTGGCGCGATGAGACCCGAACGTCGACGTTGAGCCGGTCGAGGGTGGCGCCGAGTGGAGCGCCGTAACGATCGCAAGACACCAGGGCGGCAACTACGGGCCGCACGGGCTCGCCCAAGGTCGTCGGCAGCGACTCCAAGGCGTCGGCGAGCCGTTCACCCCGGTCGACCCGCCCCAGCGCGTGCCTGATGCCGAGCTCGACGGGCCCTTCGCCGCGGGCTGTGGCCGCCTTGAGAGCGCCGGTGAGATTGTGACCGGCGCTAACCGCGAGCGCTATGAGCGTGACCACCTCGGCGACGTTGCGCTCGACGGACGCCGCGATGGCCCGCTCGGCCTGCCGACGCGCCACCACGGGACGCAGGAAGACCACGGCGATCACGACGAGGCCGGCCGGCGCCAGGACTACTGCTACGCCGACCGCCAGCACAGCTCCAACCGTTAGCGCCCGCCGCGAGGGCAGATCGATGCGGACTCGGGTGGGCGCACCGGCGCGCTGAGGTTGGAAGTGGCGGGCCAAGCGGCGTTCGGGCAGCAGCGCGAGGGCGCGAGGCACTGGCTGGGGCCGGAGCTGGACAAGGGCGGCACCCAGCACGCCGGCCCAACCAACCGCAAGCACGAACGCGGCGCTCATCGAGCCACCGACTCACTGATGCGATGCATCCAGGCCGCGCCAACCGCATCGAGGCCTAAGCCGATGACGAGGCACATGACACCAATCGGGGTGCCGAACAGCATCTCGGCGTTGCGGCGATCGGTTATCGAAGTGAGGCCAAGGAACGCGATCGGCGCCAAGCCCACCACCACGGCGGACAGCCGCGCCTGGGCAGCCAACGCGCGCGCCTCGCCCTCGACCTGAAGGCGGGTGCGTAGCGAGCCGGCGACCTCTTCTATGACGCGCGCTGGCGCACCACCCGACTCGGCCGCAAGCACTAGCGCGCCCACAGCCAGACGCACCGACGCGCGCTGACGCCGATCGGCCCACTCGCCGAGCGCAGCAGTAAGAGGCTGACCGCGCTCGATCGACGCGCCAACTCGCTGCAGGTCGACGGCAACCGCACCGCGCACCGCGTCGCCCGCCTCGCTGACCGCGGCGACCAACGACGCGCCGGAACGAAGGCCGCGCGCGAGCGCGTCGAGCGCGCTCGCCAGGGT
>JACCXE010000321.1 GCA_013697265.1 Actinomycetota bacterium
GATGGATTCAACGGTTTGCGTCGGCGACGAGGCGTTCGTACATCGCGGCCATGTCGCTCGCCAAGCGCGCGTCGCTGAAGCGCTCGACGACGCGCTCGCGGGCTCTTTCTCCCATCGCGGCGCGCAACTCAGAATCGGCCAACAGCTTAAGCGTGCGGTCGAGGAAGACGTCGGTGTCGTAGTCGAGAACAAAACCCGTCGTGTCCGACGCTACGACTTCGCGCGTGCTGCCGACGTCGGTCGCCACGACCGGCTTGGCCGCGCCGCCGGCTTCGATGAGGGCTACGGGCATTCCTTCGTTCTCCGACGTGTTCACGACCACGTCCATGGCCGCCAAGACCGCGGCAACGTCGCCGCGCCACCCGAGCAGGTGGAGCCGGGCGCCTAGCTGCGGGCGCAACTCTTCCAATTCCGTTCGCTCCGGGCCGTCGCCGACAACGATGAACGCGACGTCGGGGTTCGCCTCGCCGACGGCGGAAATGATCTCGGCGAGTCGGTCGATCCTCTTGATCGGCGCGAGACGCCCGAGGTAGCCGAGCACCAGTACGTCGGGGTCGATCCCGAGCTCCGCGCGCACGTTGATTTCCGCCCCGTGCACCGCAAGCAGCTGCGGAAGGGGCACGCCAGGCGGAATCACCTCGAACTTGTCTTGGGAGCCGATCCCGGCGGCGAGCAGTTCGTCGCGCACGCGGGTGCCCACCGCTACGAGTCGCGTCGTGCGGCTGGCGAGCAATCGCTCGAGCACCACGATCAGTTTCGTCACCGTGGGGCCGAAATAACCGTGCAGCAGATGTCCGTGGAAGGTGTGCACCCGTATCGGCACCCGGCAGATCAGCGCAACGACGCGACCCAGTACACCGGCCTTGGCGGTGTGGGTGTGGACGATGTCGGGCTTGAACGTCCACGCGAGCCGGAGCAGCCGTGCGAAGGCGTACATGTCGGAGAACGCCGGGAGCCGGCCACCCCAACCGAGCATGACGTGGTCGACGTCGGGGGCGCGCAGGCGCAGGTAGTCCTCTTCGCCCGGAGCCATTTGCCCGACGACAAGCATCGTCTCGAAGGCGGGCGGCTTCAGGGAGCGTTGGAGCACCACCGCTTGAAGGGCCGGGCCACCGACGTTCGCTCGGCCCATGATGCGCAGCACCCGCACCGGGCGGTCGATACGTCTACGCACTCGTCACGCTGCCGGTTCGCTGGAGCGTCCACGCCTGCAAGGCCAGGATCGCCCAGAGGGGGTGGTGCAGGTTCTTGCCGCTTTGATGGCGCTGCCACAACGTCCGGACCGCGGCGGCATCCAACAAACCGACGCGTTCGAGCGAGCTCACGGAGAGCAGGTCCTCGGCCCACTCGCGCAGCGGCCCGCGCAGCCAACCAGCGAGCGGCACGCCGAAGCCGCGCTTCTCACGAGGAATGGAAATGCCCGAAAGGCGTCGGGCCAGGATCTCCCGCAGCGCGGCCTTGTCGCGGTTCTCACCGACGCCGACCTCGAGCGGAAGGCGCCACGCAACCTCGAGGACGTCGGCATCAAGCATTGGTACGCGGGTTTCGAGCCCGACCGACATTGCGGCGCGGTCGACCTTCACGAGGATGTCGTCGGGCAAATAGTTCAACAAGTCGTCGTGCATCATTGCGGCTAAGTGGTTGCCATATCCAACCTGCTCGCCCGCATCGGTGCCGTCCGGCGTTTGCCAGCGTTGGTGCAACAGCGACGCCGGGGAGTGCGTGTCGGACCGCACGTTGCGGTAGTGCTCGGCGAACGAAGTGGCTCCGCTGCTGGCGGCGAGCAGTCCGGCTACCCAGTCGAGCGATCGCTCGCGTAGGGAGCGGGGGAACCGAGGCGACAGGCGCGCGAAGTGATCGAGCACGCGGGCCATCGTCTCCGCCCGGTCGGACACGAGGGCGCTGGGTAGCGCTCGGGCGACGCTCCACGTCAGCGGCGCCAGCCGGTACCGGGGGTAGCCGCCGAACAACTCGTCGCCGCCGTCTCCCGTCAGCGCGACCTTCACCTCGCTGCGTACGAAGCGCATCAGCGCGAGTGTTGGGATGGCTGACGAGTCGGCGTAGGGCTCGTCGTAGGTCGACGGCAGGTCCCTTACCAGCGCCAGCAGGTCGCCCTCCGTGATTTCGATCTCGTGGTGCTGGGTCCCGAGTGCAGTTGCGACGGCGCGGGCCTGCGCCCGTTCGTCGTAGTCCGGATCACCGACGCCCGCGGTGAAGGTGTGCAATTCCGAATGGTGTGCGGCCGCGATCGTGCTCACGACAGCGGAGTCGACGCCGCCCGAGAGCAGCGCACCGACGGGTACGTCGGCGCGCAGTCGCATTCGAACCGATGCCTCGAGGGCGCTGTCGAGTTCCTCCAGCGATGCCTCCCCTGAGCCCTCGTCGAACGGCATCGGCGGTGCCCAGTAGCGCTCGAGGGATTTACGCCCCGCTGTGTTGGCGTCGATGGTCAGGTGGTGGCCGGGCAGCAGCTTGATGACGTCGCGGTAGATGGTGCGGTGCCCGCCGATGCACTTGAACCGCAGCAGCTCTTCGACGGCGTCGGGGTCGATCTCGAGCGAAATACCGGGCACCGCCTCGATTGCCCGGAGCTCGGACGCGAAGTGCACGCCGTTGCCGAGCTCCGCCACGTAGAGGGGCTTTTCGCCGAACCGGTCTCGCACGAGGTGAACGGCTTTGGCTTCGCGATCGAGCAGTGCGAAAGCGAACATCCCGTTGAAGCGCTTCAGTGACTCGGCGACGCCGAACCGTTCGACGCACGCCAACAGTACGGCGGTGTCCGATGCGAGGGCAGGAGCGCCAACCTGCGCCGCGAGCTCCCGGTAGTTGTACAGCTCGCCGTTGTACGTCACGACGAAACGGCCCGAGCACGACGTCATCGGCTGGTGGCCGTTCGGCGTCAGGTCGAGGATCGCCAGACGGCGATGGGCGAATCCCACAGGCAATCGCGCGTCGAGATAAATGCCCTCGCTGTCGGGCCCTCGGTGGGCAACCGTGGCGCCCATGGCCGCCACCGTGGCGGCCAGATCGTCACGCCGCCCGACCACCCCGGCGATACCGCACACGAGCGCTACCGAATCCCGCGGGTCTTACTGCGCGCGCCGTCCAGCGTCATCTCGGACGTCACGAGCGCCGAGATCGAGCGCGACGGTGCTCAGCAGGCCTCGCGGGGAATTGCACCTGCGCATTGTACGGCCGGGTGATGGTGTGCCGCTCCGAGGCCGGGATAGGGTCCAGCCGCGCCCAGTCCGGTGGGCCACTTGAGGGTTGCCACGTGTCACTTCTTTCGATCTTTGCTGCGCTCATAGTCACCATCCTGGGGCTTCCTCTCGCTCGACGCGCCGCGGCGTCGACTGGTCTGCGACTCGGCGGCGTCGCGC
>JACCXE010000050.1 GCA_013697265.1 Actinomycetota bacterium
AAGTACGGGCATCGATGAGCATCGGTGAACTCGACGCCGTGATTCACGCGCCCAAACGGTTGGGCGCGATGGCGATGCTTGCTGCGGCCAAATGGGTGGAGTTCTCGTTCCTGCGCGAGCAACTCGACGTGAGTGATTCGGACCTTTCCAAGCAGATGACCGCGCTCGTGGACGCCGGGTACGCGTCAGTAAAGAAGAAGGGTCACGGCCGCAGCGGGCAAACCTGGTTCTCAGCGACCGCGGCCGGACGGGCGGCACTTGATCGACACGTGGCCGCGCTGCGGGCGCTGGTCGAGGAGGCGCCAGTCGCGCCTTGACAAGTCGCTGACCGCAGATCCACTCCCCCGTGGCGACGACACGCGTTGGCTCGCCGTCGTGTCGCGACACTGGAACCTCGACCGCGACAACCCGCGCTAGCCGAACATTTCGATCACGTAGTCGGCGCCGATCTGCGCCGGCTCGCCTTCGACCACCGCAACGATCGCACCGCCGGAGCCGGTGGAGTTCGGACGGAACCCGGCCCGACGCGCCGCGTCGGCCAGTTCCTCGTGGGCCGGCGGCAGCGGAGCGGCCCGCTGGCGTGTGCGGGCCGACGCGTCCATGAGTACGGCGAGTTGCCCGGCGTCGCCTCGCTCGAACGCCTCGGCCGCCTCGCGCGCGATCCCGGCCAGTTCGTGCATCGCCCCATGGTCGACGTCGATGTTGCGGTGATACTCGCCCGAGTCGCCGTCTGCACTCGGCGACCACGCCACGACGAATGACAACGGACGGGTCGGCCTGAGGGCGCGCACGGCGTCGCCATCGACGAGCACGGGCGCGACAAACGCCTGGGTGGCGCGGTCTTGTAGCCCGGCCACGATGCCCAAGTCGTCGCGTTCAATCGACAACGCGAGTTGGGCGAGTTCGAGTGGACCGGCATCCACGCCGGCCGCTCGGAGCGTCGCGATCACCAGCGCGCTCGAACCGGCCAGGCCCACCGATCGCGGAATCGTTGTCGACCACCGCACGCCCACCCGGGCTGCGACGCGGGCCAGTGCGGCCTCGACGAGGTCGTTGGGCGGCACGACACCCGGCTGCTCGGCGAGGGTGACCGTCGCGGCAAGTTGCGGCACGGGAATCGCGAGAACAGCACCGCCATAAAGATCCGACGGGTTGCCGGCGAGCGCGGCGCGGGCCGAAACCTTCATGCGTGCAGCCTGCCTGATTAGATGCGCCGATGGACGGCTTCACGCTCACCCACGACGACGACGGCGCCACTCGCATCGGTTGGGGCGAGCCCGACTGGCTCGGCCCGATTCGCTCGAACGTGGCCGACGAAGTGACGGCGTCGATTGAACAGATCGGCGATCGCGTCGCGGTGCTGCGCCTCGAGGCGACTCGCGACATGACCGGGATAGCCAACGGCGATTTCGCAGATCCGACGAACTACTGGTCATTCGCTACCGACGAACGCTTCGCAAACGGTGTTCCCGAGGGCGCGACCGGGTTTGGGTTTCAGTACTGCGAGTTCGCGATGCCCACGATCACCGACGCATCGCTGCAAGGTTGGTTCCTGTTTCCGCTGCGCCCGTCGCTCGTGTTGCCGATGATGCTCATCGCACCGGACCGTCGCACGATGCTCATCGCGCCCCTGAACTCGTTTCACGAACAGGTGATGCACGTCGAGGACGGGTTGCGGTGCGGGTGGCACGGCGACCTCGACCGTGTGCCCGAGGGCTTCATCACAGAGCTTGCGATCTGGGGCGCGTCGACGCCGCGCCAAGCACTGTACGAGTGGGGCGACGCGTTGCTCGAACGCAACCAGACCGTGCGCCCGGGGCGGTACGCCGACGACGTGAACTGCAAGCCGTCGTATTGGACCGACAATGGCGCCGCGTACTGGTACAAGACCGAGCCGGGCTACGACGTCACCGGCACCCTCGTGGCCACCGTCGACGACCTGCGCGACCGGGGCGTGCCGTTCAGCACGGTGCAACTCGACTCATGGTTTTATCCCCACGAAACGCTGCGGCCTTTCGACACCGCCGAGTGGGTCGTTCCCCCATCAGGACTGATGAAGTGGGATGCCCGCGCCGACATCCTGCCCGACGGCGTGGCCGCACTGCGGGCGCGTTTGGGCAACCCGACGCTCACCACGCACTGCCGCCACCTTGCGGCGTCGTCGCCGTACGTCGCCGAGTTCGACTGTTGGGTCGACGGCGAGCGCGCCCACCCCAAGCGCGCCGACCTCTACGAGCTGTGGCTGAACCGGGCGTCGGAGTGGGGCGTCGAGACGTTCGAACACGACTGGCTGATCGAGTGCTTCCTCGGTGTGCGCGGCCTGCGCGAAGAACCGGGCCGGGCTCGGGCCTGGCAAGAGGGCGTCGACTTCGCGGCCAAGGACCGCGGCATGACGCTGCAGTGGTGCATGCCAAGCCCGGCCGACATCTGTCAGACCGTTTCGTTGTCGCGGGTCACGTCGATTCGCACCAGCGGCGATCACGGCTACCTCGTCAGCGCCGGCTACCTGTGGGCGTGGTTTCTCTACGTCAACGCGTTCGCCGACGCACTGGGACTGCGGCCGTATAAGGACGTCTTCCACGCCGATCCGACCGACGACAACGCTCACAGCGACGTCGAGTCGTTGCTGTCGGCGTTGTCGACGGGCCCGGTTGGCATCGGCGACCGGCTGGGCCGCACCGACCCGGCGATCGTGCGCCGAACCTGCCGGGCCGACGGGATGTTGGTGAAACCCGACACGCCAATCGCCGCAGTCGACCGGTCGTTCCTGCGGTGGGCGACGCGGCACAACACCCTGATGGTCGCCACGTCGGTCACCGCGCACAAGGCGGGAAAATGGGTCTACGCAGTCACGCTCAACTGCACCGACGCCCGCGCCGTCGGCCGGGTCGAACTCGCCGACCTGGGGGTGACCGACCGCGTGGCGGTGTGGGACTGGCGGGCGCAAACCCTCGAGGTGCTCGACGCCGACGGCGGCTGGGACCTGTCGCTCGACTCGTTGGATTGGGACTACCGCGTGATCGCGCCGATCGTGGACGGCGTCGCAGTGATCGGCGACCCGGCGCTGTACGCCACCGCGGGCGACATGCGGATCGCGTCGGTAGAGAATGGACGCGTCGTCCTGCTCGGCGCGGGCGAGTCCGTCGAGTTGGTCACGTGGAGCGAAGCCGACGGCGTGAAACGCGTCGCGGTCGACGTGCCCGCCGAGGGTGCTGTCGACGTCAGCGTGATCTGAAGAATGGGTTCCACGCGCTATTTCGGCGTCGTGATCCATTCCGCGATGTCGGCGATGATGGTCTCGCCCACGTGACCGGGCGTCGCGTATTCGTCAGGATTGGGCGGACCGTCTCCGTCGAGGGCGAACGTCCCGCCCAAGCTGTGGCCGAGCACGAAGATCCTCGACGCATCGACGTCGGTTCGACCGGCAAGCAACTGAACGGCCGCACGCGCGTCGGGCAGGTACTCATCGGTTGCGGTAAATGTCTTCAGGTTGAGCGACGTGCCGTACTGCCGGGTGCGCTTGTCGTATCGCAAGGAGAGGCAGTCAAAGCGATCGGCGGCGGCTCCGACGTGACCCCTGTCACGGGTGGTCGGCGCTACCGACCGGTAGCCTTCAGCGGGGAGGTTGGGAAATTGTCCAGACCGCGTAACCGCACACGTCGATGACAACCACGGTCACGACATCGGTTGTGTTCACCGACCTCGTCGCATCCACGGAACTCGCGTCGGGGCTCGGCCCGGTCGCTGCGGAAGAAGTGCGGTCGACGCATTTCGGGCTGCTGCGCGACGCCGTCGGCGCTACCGGCGGCTCCGTGG
>JACCXE010000336.1 GCA_013697265.1 Actinomycetota bacterium
CAAGGGCGTATCGACGACTGATGTCGGTTGACGAACTCATGGCCGAGGTGGACGGGCTGCTGCCCGGCGCGGCGCTCGTGGACGACCTGACGAACTCGAACCGGGCGCATGTCGCGCGCATCTCCCACGACCACACCACCTACATCGCGAAGCGGCCTCTCCTGGCGACCGCGTTGGCCAGCGAAGTCGAGGCGCTGCAAACGCTCCCGCCGTCGACGCGGCCGGCGCTGATCACGCACGGGGCGTCCGTCGTCGTGATGGAGGACCTGGGCGCCGGGGAATCGATGGCTGATCTGTTGCTCGGCACCGACCCGGACCGCGCAGCGGCTGCACTGATCACATGGGCAACGACGCTCGGCGCTGCACTCAAGCCCACGTTGCGACAAGGCGTGGCGAGCGTCGCATTCGAGATGGACACGCGCGTCGATGGCCTCCGGCTGCTCGCCGACGACTTCGGTGTAACCGTCGACGCGCGCGTAGTGGACGACATCGCCGCGATTCACGCCGCGATCACCGGGCCGACGCCGTGGCTGGTTTTCGGGCCGAGCGACGCCTGCCCAGACAACAACCGCGTCTTCGCCGACGGAAGCATCAAGTTGTTCGACTTCGAAGGCGCGTCCTGGCGCCACGCGTCAGCCGAGGCGGCTTACGCCCGCGCGCCGTTCTGCACGTGCTGGTGCGTGGCCGCACTACCCCCAGGCATGACCGACCGGATGGAACAAGCGTTTCTCGCCGCGTTCGCGCCGCCCGACGCCGACGCGTTTCGGACGACGATCGCGCCCGCGGCCATCGCGTACTGCCTACACACGTTCGAGTACTACCAGCACTTCGTCGAGACCAATCGACCGATGGGGCCAACCGACACGGCGCCGAGCAACGGTCGTCAGTACGTGCTGGCCCGACTCCGACTGATCGAAGAACAGCGCGACGGTTTTCCGCACCTCGCCCTGCTCGCGTCCACCCTGGCGGACAAGATGCTCGAACGCTGGCCGGAGGCGCACCCGATGCCGCTCTACCGCGCGTTTCAGTAGCGCTAGGACTCCGTCATCAATTCGGCGACGATCTCGGCCGCGGATTGGCGCTTGGTGACGAAGTCAACCGACATGCCGGCATACAGCGGTCGAGCCTCAACGTCGCCGACGTAGTCCGCCGCCGGCCAATCGGGCGTCCAGGCGTGGGTCGGTCCGAGCGCTTCGGCCGCCTCGAGGCACGACCGCAGCAAGCGGTGCGGCGCATCAGGCCAGCCGATGCCAAACGCTGTCGTGAGCACCGTATCGTCGGCGTTGGCCCCGACGAGCCGATCGATGTAGTCGGGGTGGGCCGCGGATTCGGTAGCGGCAAGAAAGCGCGTGCCGACGCGCACGGCCGCAGAACCCAGGCCGAGCGCGCTGGCGATCCGTTTGGCGTCGCCGAACCCGCCCGCCGCCACGACCGGCACATCGATCGCGTCACAGACCGCCGCCACCAGTTCGAGTGCGGGCGTCGTTCCCCGCACGTGACCACCGGCCTCAACGCCCTGCGCAACAACGAGATCGCATCCGGCGTCGACGGCCGCGAGCGCCTCGTCGAGCGACCCGACCTGCCAGCTGCACCTCGCTCCCCCGGCGTGCACGAGGTCAACGAGCTGGGGTGACGGCTCGTCCCAGAAGAACTCCACCAGTGCACAACGCCCGGCGGCGTCTTCGGCCGCGCCCACGTCCAGGAACGGCATCAGGAAACTCACGCCGACAGGTACTTCGGGTGGCACTGCGTCGAGCTGGCGCTCCAGGTCCCGCGGCTGCAAGGCGCCCGACAGCATTCCGAGGCCACCGGCCGCGCTGACGGCGACGGCGAGTTCCGGCGAAGGAAAGCCGCCCATCCCCGCGAGCTGGAGTGGATACCTACAGCCGAACATTCGGGTGAACGCGGTGTCGGGCGGCATCGTTAACCGAGAGCGGCGCGAGTCGCCGCGACGTCGGCGTGCATCTGTGTGATCAAGTCGTCGATCGAGTCGAACTTCTGCTCGCCGCGGAGGCGCTCAACGAAGCCGACCGCAGCCGGCTGGTCGTAGAGGTCGCCGTCGAAGTCGAGCAAGAAGGCCTCGAGCAGCGACGCCTGCGCATCGACGTAGAACGTGGGGCGACGGCCGAGCGACACCGCCGCGGGGCGGGTGACGCCGTCGGGTGTTTTGTACAGCGCGGCGTAGATGCCGTCGGCGGGCATGCATACGCCGTCGGGTACCGAGACGTTCGCCGTCGGAAAGCCAAGCTCGCGGCCGCGTGCGTCGCCGTGCCTCACCGTGCCGCGCACCTCGTGTGGTCGCCCGAGCAACGAGGCCGCGTTGCCTACGTTGCCATCGTGGAGCAACTGACGGATACGGGTTGACGACACGGCGGCATCGCTCGTGGCCACCAGGCGCATGCCGAGCACGTCGAAGGCGTGGATCGCGCCTTCGCGCTGGAGCATCTCCACGTTGCCGCCCCGGTTCTTGCCGAAGTGGAAGTCGTGGCCCACGACAACCGCGCGCGGGGCGAGCCCGTCCACCAGCACCTCCTGAACGAAGTCCTCGGCGGTCTCGTGCGAGCGCTCCTCGTCGAAGCGGATAACGAGCAACACGTCGAGGCCGGTTGTCTCGAGCAACTCGATCTTCTGGTCGAGCGATGTCAGCCGGCACGGCGCGGAGTCCGGCCGAACGATCTCGGCCGGGTGGCGATCGAACGTGACCATCGCGCTGAGCGCGCCGCGGGTGTCGGCGAGGTGGCGCACTTCTTCGATCACAGCGCGATGGCCGATGTGGACGCCGTCGTAGGCACCGATCGTGACAACTGAGCCCCGCGCCGCGACGAGTGAACGTGCGGCAGCGGGCTCCGTTACGACGTGCATCACCCGAGGAAACTAACTGCCGAGCAGCACCACGTCGGCGACCAGGCAGCCGGCGTCGCGCCGGTACACGGCGATGAGGCCGCCACCCTCGTCCAGCACCGCGACCGGGCCGTTTGGTTCGTCGGTCTCGCCCAGCGAGCGCCCGTGCGACACGGCGTCGACGCCGACGGCGTCGACATTGACGGTCGGCAGATGCATCAGGAGCTGGGCCGCGGGCCGAGCGTCGGCCTCGGTGAGCGCGTCGAGCGCCACGGCTTGATCGGCGGTGAACGTGCCGATCGCGCGGCGGCGGAGGTTGGTCAGGTGGGCACCGCCACCGAGCGCGCGGCCGATGTCGTCGGCCAACGTGCGGATGTAGGTGCCGGTCGAACACACAACATCAAGCCTGAACACACGCGGCGCCGGCTCGTCGAGGACGTCGATCGAGTGGATGGTGACGGGGCGGGGGGCCCGCTCGACCTCGATGCCTTCACGGGCCAGCGCGTGGAGGCGCTTGCCGTCGACCTGGACCGCAGAGACCATTGGCGGTATCTGCTCGATGTCGCCCACGAATTTCGATGCCGCAGCGGTTACGGCGTCGCGCGTAACACCCGACATGTCGAAGGTGCCGGTCACCTCGCCGGCCGCATCGAGGGTCGTGGTGGTGGTTCCGAGCACGACGTCACCGACGTAAGCCTTCTCGAGATCGCCGACGAACTTGAGTAAGCGGGTCGCCCGGCCCAGGCCGACGAGCAGTACGCCGGTGGCGTCCGGGTCAAGGGTGCCGGCGTGACCGACGCGACGTTGCTGGAAGACCTTGCGGCACCGCGCGACCGCGTCGTGGCTGGTCCAGCCCGGGGGTTTGTCTATGACGACGAAGCCGTCGGTCACGGGGTCGCGTCGTGCAGGGCCTTCACTGTGACCGCAACCGCCTCGCGCAACTCGGCTTGCACCGATGCCAGCGACGCGTGAGACGTAAAACCCGCGGCGTAGCGGTGGCCGCCGCCGCCGAAGCTGGCGGCGACTGCTGACACGTCGACTTCTGTGACCGAACGCAACGAGACGCGCACGCCGTCGTCGGTTTCCTTCAGCACCGCGCTCACTTCGGCCTCCTTGGTGCGGCGAACGAGGTCGATAAGGCCTTCGGTCTCCTCGATCGACACGTCGTAGTTCGCGAAGTCCGCCGCGGTGATCGTGGCCATGACGAAGGCGTTCTTTTCGTCGAGCTCGGCCCGGCTCAACACGGCGCCGGCGAGTTGCAGGTAGGCGAGGCGGTGTTCCTCGAAGAGCTGACGCGACAGCGCCGCGATCGGCAGGTCGAACCCTGCGAGCTCTTGGGCCAACGCGAACACTTCAGGTGTGGTGCTTTGGTACTGAAAGCGGCCGGTGTCGGTGACGAGCCCGGTGTACAGGCACATCGCGGCGTCGCGGTTCAATGGCCAACCCAACCGCTCGGCCAGCGCCCGCACGACAACGGCCGTGGCAGCGGCGTCGACGTCGATCACGTTGAGGGTGCCGTACCGGTCGTTGGACAGGTGATGGTCGAGCACGATCAGTTGC
>JACCXE010000339.1 GCA_013697265.1 Actinomycetota bacterium
GCCTTGGATCAGCGCCACGACCTGGGAGATCGCAACCGACGCCGCCGAGGACTGGCTAAAGAACCGCGGCCTCGAACTCCCCGCGGTCTAGCCCGTCCACGACCTTCTTGAATCGGGTTCATCTGGGCGCTGATCCGGCGCCTTGGCGCATCGAGTTCGGAGAAAAGCGCTCGATGTCACACCGTCGCGCGAATCTCGGTCGGCATGGAGAGTGTCGAGGCGCGACTCGCGGCGGTCGCGAGGAAACAGTTCGGTGCGGTAGGACGGGCACAGGCCCGCGCCGCCGGAGTCGACAAAGACGCGCTGCGGCGACGCATGTCGTTCGGCCCCGCGAACTCCGACATCGACCGAACCCCGAAGGCGTCATCTGGCACCGTCCGACGTTCCTGCCGCCCCACCATCTCGCCGTTGTAAACGGACTCGTCGTTACAACACCGGCGCGCACGCTTGCGGACCTGGGCAATCTCGGCACCATGCATCCGATGCGAATGTCCCGGGCAATCGAGTCCGCCTGGTCCGCTGGGCTTGTGACTCGCCGACACCTCGAAGTCATGGCGGATGAGTGGTGCGAACGCGGTCGGCGCGGCAGCGCCTTCCTCCACGAGTATCTCGAGTCACGTCCCGTCGACTGGATTCCGCCTGCAAGCAACCTTGCCGGCCGATTCATCCGCCTCATTGTCGAGGCCGGCCTTCCGGAACCGCGGTCGGAGGTCAACGTCGGCGTCGATCGATGGCTCGGACGAGTTGACTGCCTCGACCCGGAGCTTCCACTGATCGCCGAGATCGACAGCGACCGCTACCACGTCGCGCCAATCGACGCGGACGCCGACGCACAACGAGACCAAGACATGCGGGAGGCCGGCTTCACCGTCGTCCGGTTCCGCGAATTCGACGTTTGGCACCGTCCGCACGACGTCGTCGAGCGATGGAGATCGGCACGCCGAAGCGTTCTTCGGTCCGCCAGCTGACGAACCGGGTTCACGTAGGCGCTCGTAGAGCGCCGAAATGAACCCAGTTCGGAAGGGGTCAGGAAGTGGGTGCGTTTCGGCGCTCGTAGAGCGCCGAAGCGAACCGAGTTCGGGGGTTGGAGCGGTTAGGCCGGGGTTTTGGCGGCGGCGACCTCGGTGACGAGGGCGTCGAGTTCGGCCCAGCTCAGCTGATCGGCGTTCCACAGCGTTTCGAACGCGGCGTCGGCAACGTCGTTGAAGCCGTGCCGGTTGCGGAAGTGGTACAGACGGCGGGGCTTGGACACGTTGATGCCGGCGCGGGCCGACCGGCCGACGGAGTGCACGTCCCATGCGACGTTGTGGGGCAACGGCACCTCGCCTTCAGGCGGCGCGTCGTCGAAACGCCCCGACAGGCGGTCGGACACGCGAAACAGCAGCCGTGATGCGACGTCGCGCACGCTGCGCTCGCTCAGCTCACGGGGTGCTTTGGCGTTTTCGAACGCGCCGCCTTCGATCGACAGCGTGATCGGGTCGGTGGACGTCAAAACGGTGCGGCCCAGCGGTGTGGACTCGTCGATGTTGATGTTGATCAACGCGTCGGCGGGCAGGCCCACGAGGTCGGCGACCTCGCCGACAAGCTGCGCGATGGTGTCCGCGTCGAACTTGACATAGTGGAACTCGGTCGGGTCGACCGTGACTTTTGCCATGCGCTACGAGGCTTGACGCGCCGCGAGTTCTTCGGCGGCTTCCTTGGCCAGGCCGGCGATCTCGTCGACCTCCTCGTTGGTGAAGCCGGCGAGCTCACGGAAGCGACGAGCGAGCTTGATGGGGCTGTCGTCGTTCTCGCCGCGGGCCCCGCCGAGGGAGAAGAGCTTGTCGACGACGCGCTGGAACTCGAGGGCGCGCTCGCGGCGCTCGGGGTTGTCTTCGGTGAGGCGGCGCAGCCAGTCCGAGCCCATCTTCACGTGGGTCACTTCGTCGGCCAGCATCCAGTCTTCGCAGAACTCGAGGACGGGATCGCCGGCGACTTTGCCGAACTCGCGCATTGTGTTGAACACGTCGATCGCGAGGCCTTCGAGGGCACGGTTCACACCGGTGAGACGAAGGACAGGGTCGGCGTTGCACGCCGCTTGGAACAGGAACGCGGACTCGCCGAACTCGCCGAGTTCGGTGCCCATCCACTCACTGAGTTTGATGCTGATTTCGCAGTGGCGACTTTCGTCCCAGCACTGACGGGCCATGTCGAGCTTCAGTTCGAACGGCACCTTGTCTTCGCCGGCACCGACCTCAAAGTCCCAGCAGGTACGGCCGGCGCCTTCGAGCGCCTGGATCTCGCCGACGAAGATGCCGTGCATCAACGAGCGGGCCGCATCGGACGCCCCCGGCGTGTCGGGGCTGAGCCGGCGCTGGTTGCGCGAGCTGATGCCGGGTTCGCCGTCGACGTCACGGTTCACGGTGCGCTTGTCGTTGAAGCGCTCGGCCATGTCGACGCGGCTGAAGCGGGCGTCGCGGGCCAACTCGTCGGGCTGCAAGAGCTTCTTCATCGACCTTCTCCAATGTCGTAAGCGTCACCGATAGAACCGGGCCCGGTGATACCGCCGGCCTTCATGATCAATGTTTCCAGCTTTGCTTGGTGAGTTGCGGCACGCTGCACGTCGCCCTCGTCGCGCAGCAGCGACTGCAACAACATTTCGCCGTCGCGCCAATCCTCGATCTCGTCGGCGATCGCGAAACGCAGCGAGCGCATCGTGGGCGCATCGGTGATCGACGAGGTGTTGTTTAGGTGGTACGTGTAAGCCGCGATCTTGTGCGGGATGAGCACGCGGTAGACGCCGACGAGCTTTTCGATCGTCTGCTCGAGGTCACCGGGTTCGGTGACGGCGTCCATGAAGGTGACGACCGCGTCGTTGGCCGGCAACGTCAGGCGATCCTGGTTCATCTCGCGCAGTTCAGGGAGGCGCTTGTGCCACAGCTCGGCGTGCCAGGCGTGGTGATAACAGTGCGTGCCCAGCCGCAGCTTCACGTCGAGTTCGGGCACCGTGGCCACCCAGCCACCCAGCGCCTCGAACAGGCGCATCTCGATCCACTTGTAGTTGCCGACGCGGCGAGCGGTTTCTTCGACGTCGAACTTGCCCGGCAGTTCACGCCGGTCCCACGGTGCAAACGGTGCACGCGGTGTACGCGGATCCCCCACAAATGACTCCTTCTCGAACTGGCGACGTGACCTTAGCTCTTGACCAAGCGGTCAAGTAGCTGCGCCAGGCGCGGAGAAGCCCGCCGCGGTGGCGGCGGGCTTCTTCACAAACTGCCGCGCCGTCTTGGCGCGGGGTGGTGCTCGAGCTCGGTGTTACTTCTTGGGCTTGGCGGCGAGAACCGCGTCTTTGAAGCCCTTGAGCGCGGTGATCTTCGCGGTGGTTTTCGCGGCGATCTTGATCGGCTCACCCGTTGCCGGGTTGCGGCCCATGCGGGCAGCGCGGTCGATCTTGGCGAACTTGGCAAAACCGGAGATGACGACGGGGTCGCCGCTTCCTACGGTCTCAGTGATGACATCGGTGGTGGCCTTCAGCATGCTGTCGACCAGCTTCTTGTCTTCGCCGGTGGCTTCTGCAATTGCGGCGACGAGATCGCGACGGTTCACGGTGTTTCCTCCCTGTATGGGTCTGCGTGACGACCACTATGCCCTGCATTCATTGGGTTTTCGCGCATGGTGAGCGTTTCGCCGCTCGTGAGCTCGGCCAGGAGCACCCCGACGAGGATGAGCGCAGCGCCAATCGCGCCCCCGATCCCGAGCCGTTCGCCGATCGCGTAACCGATAATCGCGGCGCTGACGGGCTCGACCATCAGCAGCAATGCGGTGCGGGTAGGGCCGAGCACGCGCTGGCCGTAGACCTGAATGCCGAGCGCTATGGCGGACGCGCCGATGCCCGTGAGCAGCGCGCCACGCCAGGCCAGCCACCCGAAGCCGTAGCCGCCTTGCACCAGACCGGGCACAAAGCAGCCCACGCTGACTACAACGAGTTGCAGGCCCGTGAACCACGCCGCGCCGTACGCGTTGGCCCATCGACCGACGAACAGGATGTGCAGTGCGAACGCGGCTGCACATCCCAGCGTGAGCACCTCGCCCTTACCGATGCTGTCGACGCCGCCGGTCAACAGCCACAGACCGGCCGTGGTGATCGCAACGGCCACTGCGATGCCGGTGCGCGGCAGCCGGCGGTGTTCGATCGCGGCGAACACGGGCACGAGCACGACAAGCAGGTAGGTGATGAACGCGGACGTCGAAGTACGCGTGTACTGGAGCCCGACCGTTTGCAGCACGTAACCGACTAGCAACGCACCGCCGGTGATCAGCGCTGGGCGCACCACGCCGCGCGGCATCGGACCACCTCGCCGCGCGAACGCGAGCAGCGCAACGGCACCGAACGCGAACCGGGCCGACAGGAACGCCGTGGGACTGGCCGAGTCGACCGAGTCGCGCATGATGACGAACGTCGAACCAAACAGCAACGCCGCCACAAGCACCGCGATCGCGGCGCGGCGTTCTGTCACGCGGACGGCCGCCGTGGGGCGAGCGAAGCGAGGGGCCCCACGTTGCGGAGGAGGGCGGGCCTGCGGGGTGCCCGCCCGGGAATACGATACGCGCCTTTCAACCTGTGAAACGGTTGGTGATCGGCACCCGTCGATCTCGACCAAAGGCTTTGTCGGTGATGCGGGGACCGAGTGGTGTCTGGCGCCGCTTGTACTCCGAGCGATCCACCAGCTGCACCACGCGCCGCACCGTGGCGTCGTCGAAGCCGGCGGCCACGATGTCGGCGACCGATGCGTCCTCCTCGACGTACATCTCGAGAATCGGGTCGAGCACCTCGTAGGGCGGCAGGCTCTGATCGTCGCGCTGATCGGGGCGTAGTTCGGCCGAGGGCGCCTTTTCGAGCACCGCCGCGGGAATGGCGTCGTACCCGGCGCGCTCGTTGCGACGGCGAGCCAGTGCGTAAACCAGCAGCTTGGGCACGTCCCTGATCACGGCGAAGCCTCCGGCGGTGTCGCCGTACAACGTCGAATAGCCCACCGCCGACTCGCTCTTGTTGCCACAGGTGAGGATGGGCGCCCAGCCCAACTTGTTCGAAAGCGCCATCATCACCACGCCGCGGATGCGGCTCTGTAGGTTCTCTTCGGCGAGGTCGGGCGGGCGGCCTTCGAAGTGGGGGACGAACATTTCGAGGAACGCGGCGTGCGCGGGCTCGATCGGAATGACACTGAAGTCGATGCCGAAGTTGCGGGCCAGCTTCTCGGCGTCTTCGACCGAACCTGCGCTCGAATATCGCGAAGGAAGGGCCACTACGTGCACCCGGTCGGCGCCGAGTGCGTCCACGGCGATAGCCGACACGAGCGACGAGTCGATGCCGCCCGAAAGCGACACGGCGACTTCGTTGAACCCGTTCTTGTCGACGTAATCGCGGGTGGCAAGCACGAGCGCGTCGTACACCTCGTCGAGGGCGGACAGGCGGGGCGCGACGTCGCCGCGCAACTGACCGTCCTCGAAATCGATGACGGTCGAGTACTCGACCATCTGGGGGCCGAGCGCGGCGAGCGAGCCGTCGGCCTGAAGCGCGAACGAGCCGCCGTCGAAGATCAGCTCGTCCTGTCCACCGACCTGGTTGACGTAGACCATCGGCACGCCCGCTTCACGCACACGCGCCGCGCAGATCTCGACGCGGTCGTCGAGTCGCCCGCGGACGTAGGGCGAGCCGTTGACGACGACTACAAGGTCGGCGCCTCCGTTAGCGGCCTCGGCGACCGGGCCTTCTTTGAACCACACGTCTTCACACACGACCGCGGCCACGCGCACGCCCTGCACATCGACAACGGGCACCGCGACGTCGCCCTCGTCGAACCAGCGGTGCTCGTCGAATACCGCATAGTTCGGCAGCAACCGCTTGCGGTGACGGGCGACGATCGCTCCGTCGCGGCAAAACACCGCGGTGTTGTAGCGGCGCAACGCGTCGACCTGCTCACACGCGCCGAGCACCGCGACCAGACCGGGGTGCTGCCGGGTCGCTGCGACCACACGGGCCAGTCCCCCGTCGCAGGCGTCCGTGAACGCCCGCTTGAGCAGCAGGTCTTCGGGCGGGTAGCCGCTGATCGCGAGCTCACCGAAAACCACGAGCTGCGCTCCGGCCGCCGCCTGGGCGTGAAGTTGCTCGACAATCGAATCGACGTTGCCCTCGATGTCGCCGACGGTCGGATTCAGCTGGCAGGCAGCGATGCGGAGTGCGGCCACGCCCGCCAGCGTAGAGACGCGAAGAAGGCGCCCCCAAAAGGGGACGCCTTCTTCTGAGTCAGGTGACCGCTACGCGAGAGCGGAGCAGCAGGTGTCTGTGATCAGACGGGTCACGATGTACGGGTCGCAGTTCGCATTCGGACGGCGATCTTCGATGTAACCCTTCTTCTCGATACCGACCTGCCACGGGATACGAATCGAGGCGCCGCGGTTGGAGATGCCGTAGGAGAACTGGTCGTACGGGGCGGTTTCATGGGCGCCGGTGAGCCGGTGCTCGATGCCAACGCCGTAGCCGGCGATGTGCTCGTCGACCTTGTTACCGAGCGCCTCGCACGCCGCGATGATCGGGTCGTAGCCCTCGCGCATCGCGGTGGTGGAGAAGTTGGTGTGGGCTCCGGCGCCGTTCCAGTCGCCCCGGGCAGGTTTGGGGTCGAGGGTGGCCGAGATGCCGAAATCTTCACCGATGCGGTGCATCAGCCAACGGGCAATCCACAGGTGGTCGGACACGTCGAGCGGGTTACCCGGGCCGATCTGGAACTCCCACTGACCGGGCATGACCTCGGCGTTGATGCCCGAAAGGAGCAGGCCGGCCGCGAGGCAGGCGTCCATGTGCGCTTCGACCAGAGGCCGGCCGTAGATGTCGTCGGCGCCCGCGCCGCAGTAATACGGGCCCTGCGGACCGGGGTAACCGCCGCTCTCGGGGAAGCCAAGGGGGCGGGCGCCCTTGAACAGCGTGTACTCCTGCTCGATGCCGAACCAGGGGTCTTGGTCTTTGTGCTTCTCGTAGACCTCACGCAGCGCGGCACGGGTATTCGTGCTGTGGGGCGTCATGTCGGTGTGCAGGACTTCGCAGAGAACGAGCTTGTGGTCGCCCCCGCGAATCGGGTCCTTTACGACGCAGGCAGGCTGGAGCACGCAGTCCGAGGACGCACCCTCGGCCTGGTTGGTGCTCGACCCGTCAAAGCCCCAGATATCGGGCTCTTTGCCGTCGGGAAGGATCTTGGTCTTGGAGCGAAGCAGGGGCGTGGGCTCCGTGCCGTCGATCCAGATGTATTCGGCCTTGTAGGACATGCATAAAAACGTACCTAAGGCGCTGTTGCAGGGCCTAGCCCGGCGTGTGAACGCTATGTGAACGCAACCGGCCCGGCTGGACCTTCGCGGGGCCGTCGATGCGACACTTAGGCATGGAGCGCCAGCAGGATTACGTCCTCCGCCAGGTTGAAGAGCGTGGCATCCGGTTCATTCAGCTTTGGTTCACGGATGTGCTCGGGACGGCCAAGTCGTTCAACATCACACCGGCCGAACTCGAGA
>JACCXE010000347.1 GCA_013697265.1 Actinomycetota bacterium
GTGCTGCACACCGCCACCAGGGTGGAGCTGCGCGACTCGGCGCACGCCGACGCGCACCTCCGCCGCGCCGCGGCCCTCGCCGGCCTGGTGCGTCAGTCAATCGACCGATTGCGCGAAGGCGTGACTAACGGACGCACCCCCCCGGATCGGGCGGTGAGCGCGTCGATCGACGAGCTTGACCGCTACCTCGCGGTGCCAGTGGAGGAGGACGGGTTCGTCACGACCTCGCTGCCCGACGATGTCGGCGACCCCGCCGCGTGGCGGGCGTCGATGGTCGAAGTGGTCGCCGAAGTCCTGCGCCCCGCGCTCGTCGAGTACAGAAGCTGCCTGGAAGGCGAGGTGGGGCCAGAAGCGCGTTCCGCTGACCGCGCCGGGCTGTGCTGGCTGCCCGACGGAGATGAGCTCTACGCGATGGTTGTGAGGTCGCAGACTTCCACCGATCTGACGCCCGACGAGATCCACGCGCTCGGGATCGAACGGCTGGCGACCATCGAGGCCGAGATGGCCGGGCTGGCACCGGGCGTGCTCGGCGTCCGCAACCCAGCCGAGGTGCGCAGCCGGCTGCGAGACGATCCGGCGCTTCGGTTCTGTTCCGGTGACGACATCATCGCCGTCGCCGAGACCGCCATCGAGCGAGCGCTCGCCGTCGCCCCGTCCTGGTTCGGGCGGCTACCCGTTGCGAACGTCGTCGTGCGCGCCATCCCCGAACTCGAAGCCGTCGGCGGTCCACGCGCCTACTACGACATCGCCCGAGCCGGCGGCGAACCCGCGACGTACTGGGCCAACACCTCGAAGCCGACCGATACGCCTACCTACGACGCCGAAGCGGTGGCGTTCCACGAGGCCGTGCCCGGCCACCACCTTCAGTTGTCTATCGCTCTCGAGTTGGAGGGTCTGCACCTCTTCCGCAAGCTGACCCTGGCGCCAGCCTACGCGGAGGGATGGGGTCTATACGCCGAGGCGCTCGCCGACGAGATGGGCCTTTACAGCGATGACCTCCAACGCCTCGGGCGTCTGTCGCTCGAGGCGATGCGCGCGGCCCGACTCGTGGTCGACACCGGCCTGCACAAAAAGGGCTGGGACCGCCGGCGCGCCATCGCGTTCGTGTTGGATAACACCGCATGGCCGACAGCCGACGCCACTAAGGAAGTCGACCGTTACCTCGCGATCCCCGGCCAGGCCCTCTCCTACGCCGTGGGGCAACGCGAGTTCGTCCGGCTGCGACGCAGGGCGCAGACCCACCTCGGATCCGCGTTCGACATCGGCGCCTTCCACGACGTGGTGCTCGGCGAAGGGACGCTGCCCCTCGACGTGCTGTCGGCTCACGTCGAGCGCTGGTTGACGACCGGCGCGGCGGGCACCTGATCCGTTTCGATCCGAGCGGTCTCCTCGGCGCGATTCATGACGACGAGCGCGACACCGGCCAGGATGACCACCCCGCCGATGACGACAGCCCACGACAGCGATTCGCCCAGGAACACCGCGCCGAGGGCGACGGCGACAAGCGGGTTCACGTAGGCGTACGTGCCGACGATGGTGATCGACTCCACCTGCAACATCCACGTGTACACGGCGAAGCCGGCCACGTAACCGCACACGGCAAGGTAGAGGAATGCGGCCAGCGACGCGCCGGAAAACGCCTGGGCCCGACCCGGCTCACCCGCGACGACGGAGACGGTGAAAAGCATCGGCGCACAGGCCAGCAATTGGGCCGCCGTGGACATGATCGGGTCGGTCGGTAGCTCGACTCTCCGCGACAAGATCGAGCCGAGCGCCCAAGCGAGCGGGGAGGCGACGAGCGCGGCGACCGCGAG
This sequence comes from Actinomycetota bacterium, assembly GCA_013697265.1. Taxonomy (GTDB): domain Bacteria; phylum Actinomycetota; class Acidimicrobiia; order Acidimicrobiales; family JACCXE01; genus JACCXE01. The sequence goes on from JACCXE010000347.1 coordinate 1,815, forward strand.
CAGGCCGGACCGGCCGCCGCCCGACGACGACGCCGTTGCCACGAAGGCGAGTCCAACGAAGCCGACGAGGAGTCCGGCCGCGGTACGAGACGTCGGACGTTCACCGAGCAATCCCCACGAGAGCACCGCCAGCCACACCGACACCATCGACACCAGCAGGGCAGCCACACCCGCCTCCACATGCTGGATGCCCCAGGTCGTGAGCCCATGGCCGAGCCCGAGCACGGTGCCTCCGATCACCGCCGCCGTTCCCCATTGGCGAAGTGTTGGCATCATGGCCCCCCGCAGCCTCGCGACGACGAGGAGGATGACGCCAGCCACCGCGCAGCGCCCGGACAACAGGAGCAGCGGCGGCATCGTACGCAGCGCCACCCGCATGACGGGATAGGTCGAACCCCAGCTCAGGTACAGGGTCAGAAGGCCCAGCCGCCTGGCCAGGGGCGAGGCCGCCATGGGCTGATGGACCGTGCGTTGCATAGCGCCAGGCGACCGTAACGCCGCGAGACCATCGGACACGACCGACAGATGTCGCTCCTTGGCGTACGCCTTGCCGGACATCCGTCGAATCATTTGCGCTTTGCACGCCGCCCGCCGACCACCTAGACCTCAGTCGATGAGCGAGTTGCAACGGATTGTCGAGCAACTGGCCCGTGTGACGGAGCGATCAGTGGCCGTGCACGACCGAAGTGGTCGCATCCTGGCGTACAGCTCACACGAGGGCCCGATCGACAACGTGCGCTCCGAATCCATTCTCACCCGGCGCACCCGGCCCGAGGCCTACGCCTGGTCGCTGTCGCATGGCATCGAGCAAGCGAGCGGTCCTGTGCGTATCCCGCCCAATCGCGAGGTCGGAATGGAGGCGTCCCGCATCTGCGCGCCGATCCGGTTCGATGGCGGCCTGCTCGGGTTTCTGTGGCTCGTCGATCCGGAGGCGACGCTGTCCGACGATCGCCTGCCGGCGGTGCAAGAGGCCGCGGACACGGCGGCGCTTGCGATCCACCGCGAGCATCTGATGGAGGAACTCGAACGAGGGCGCGGGCGCGATCTGCTCCGGGTGCTGGTCTCCGACGAGTCCGAGCAACGGGCTGCGGCCGCCGACGAGCTGATGGAGCGCAACCTCCTCGTGGGCGAGACGGCGTTCGTCGCCCTGGTGGCGCGACCCGTGAGGGAGCGGGCCAGCGCGACCGGGATCGACGAGCCGATCCGGGCCGCACTGGAGGCGGCCATGAGCGCGTGTCGACAGCTGACGTCGCCCGGCCACGCCCTCCAGCTCATCCGTCGCGACCATGGCCTGATCGTCGTGGCCCTGCGGGAAGCGGTACCGCCCGCTACGGACGGCGTACGTCGCTTGGCGGGCAACCTCCACGACGCGCTGACCGCCGGGCTGCGAACGCATGCTGGGTGGGGTGCCGTCGTCGGTGTCGGGGACGCGCACGCGGAGCTCGCCGACGTGCACGGCAGCTACCGCCAGGCGCGGCAGGCGGCCGAAGTTGGCGCCCTCGTCGACTCCTTCGGTCCGATCGTGCAATGGTCCGAGATCGGGGTCTACCGAATCCTGCTTGACCTGCCGCTGGAGCGGGTCACCGAGGCGTCCCTGCACCCCGGGCTCGTCCGGCTCATGGGTGTACGTGACGCACAGATGTGGTTGGACACACTCGAGGGCTACTTCGACTCCGGTTGCGACGCCCGGGCCACGGCGGCCGCGATGCACCTCCAGCGTGGTTCGCTGTATCACCGGCTGAATCGCATCGAACAGCTGGCCGACGTCGACCTGTCCCAGGGCGACGACCGCCTCGGCCTGCATCTCGGCCTCAAGCTGGCGCGCCTCATCGGCCTCCTTCCGTTGACCCCTCCCTGATCTCGATGGGTGTGGCACCCGACGTGAACAGCCCGCTCGTGACGAGCAGTCGACAGACGCATCGCACATCCGTCCAAGCAACACGCCGTCGCGCCATACAGACGGACCATGACGAGGCGCAGGCCGCTCCCGTACCATCGTGAGCGCGGCGCACGTCGCGAGACGGGAAGGCTGATGATGCGCAGACTGCGACTGGCGTTGGCCGTCGGCCTCGTGGCCGCGGCGATGATCGCGCCTACGGCGGGGACGGCGCCGGCCGTGGCCAAGTCCAAGTCGTCGCCGGCTGCTGGGTCCCGCGGCGCGAAAGAGTCCTATACGACGACACCCCTGGGCGGAGTCAACTGCGGGACCAACCGGGGCGGCGCCTGTTTCGAGTTGGCAGGTGACGAACGCCAGGCCGGAATCGTTGTGCTCGACGACAAGGGATGGCTCGATCTCCCCGCCCATTATGAGTTCCGCGGCGCCGACGGGCGAGCATTGGCGAGCGGTGAGCTCTGCGACAGCGCTTGGGTGGTGGTACCCAGTGGCGCCCGACGGATCGTCGTCGCGGTGGCGACGGTCACGACGGCGACGGCCTGTGGTCGAGCGTCGGTCTCGGTTTCGGGCGAGATCACCGTGACCTACGACGTCACCCGCAAGGACCTGCGGCCGCCGATCGACGGAGAGCGCACGTGCAGCGGCGATGTCGCCGAGCCTGTCTCGCTGGCGCTGGCCGGCGACACGGGCCAGCGGGTGACGCTGGACATCCTCGTGCTCCTCGACGGCGTCGACCAGGCATACGCGCAGGGCATCATGGACGACGTCACGCGGGTCTATGACCGAGTCGGCATTACCGTTGCCGCCACCTACCAAACGGTCACGCTGTCGTCCGGTCCCGACGCCGATGCCCTGTTCGACGAGATTCGCGCCATGTTCTCCAACCGCGTGCCCGAGGCGTACGACATCGTTCACACCCTCACCGCCAAGGACGTCACCGGCCTGGCCGGCATCGCGTACTGCGTGGGTGGCCTGCGCTCGCCGGAGAACGCCTTTAGCATCGCCGAAGGAATCCCGGGCAAGCCGCCCGACGTTACCCGGGGCGTTCCCGTGCCTGTGTGGCCATGGGTCGCCGAGGGCTACATCAGCGCCCATGAGATCGGACATCTGCTCGGTGGAAACCACGACTACGCCAACTGTGTCGAAGGGGTCACGTTCTCGGTGGAGGCGGTGCCTGGACCGTGCACGTTGATGCATGCCAATTTCAACATCTCGTTCGCATTCTCGACCCTCAACCGCATCGAGGTCCGCGGTTACGCGCTCCGCTTTGCCACCCCGTGACCAGGACCTGACGTGACACGACTGACGAGAGTGGGCAGAAGCCGACAGCGTCGCTCGACAGCCGCGGCCGTCGTCTTGGTATGTGTCGCCCTGGTCACGGCCGCGTGCGGCTCGACCGTGCCCGACGCCGAGAACCGAGCGCTGGCCCAAGCGCGGGGCGGGCCGAACCTGGGCACTCCCAATTCGGATTTTTCGGGCGAAGGTGTCACGCCCGACGGCTCCGACCCGCTCGGGGCTTCCTCGGCTACGGGCGCTGGCGGCAACGGCGCTGGGCAGACAGGGAACTCGGCCTCCGGCAAGTCGGGGGGTTCCGTATCGGCCAAGCCCGGCGTCAGCGCGCCCGGGGTGACGGCCGACGCGGTGAAGGTTGCATTCATCGGCGTCAACCGCGACAGCGCGCAGGCCACCGGGGGGGCGGCCGGCGCCCCCACGCCCGACACGGGCGACCCCAAGGCCATGGCCGCGGCCGTGCGCGATTGGGTCAACCGCAACGGCGGCATCGCCGGGCACAAGATGGTCGAGGTGGTGGTCACCCGTGACCCAGGCGACAATGACCCCAACGCGGCGGAGAAGCAGTGCGCCGAGCTCACCCAGGACCAGAAGGTGTTCGCGGTTGTCGGCAACAACTTCGAGGCGCCGGAGTGTTATGCCAAACACAAGACGCTGGCATTGCATGACTCGGCGCTGTCGAGCGCGGAGATGAAGCAGTACTCGCCCTACACATGGAGCCCGGGGCTCCAACCGGCTGAGGCGGCCTACGCCGCGCTGGTCGACTCGCTCATCGCGCAGGGATGGTTCGCGGCCGGCTCCAAACTCGGCGTGATCGTGCGCGACAACCCGGCCTACCGCGGCATGTATCAGACGCAGGTGAAAGACCGCCTGGCCCGCATCGGCTACAAGGTGGACAAGGAGGCGTTCATCACCGACGAGGACGGGACGGACCAGACTGCGCAATACGCGGCCCAGGTGCAGGGCGCGGCCACCGAGTGGTGCCGCACGGGCATCAATCGGGTCATCTTCATGAACCCCGGCGGCCTCGCCCCCATCTTGTTCTTCCGCGCCGCCGACTCACAGGTCTGTCACCCGCTTTACGGCATCACGTCGGGCGATATCCCGTCGCTGTACCTCCAGCCGCCGGTCGTGCCACGGTCCCAGTCGGTGAATGCGCGCGGTGTGGGATGGGTTCAGGGAGCCGATGTCGATAGCCGCAAGGCCGATCCTTTCCCCACGGGAGTCGCCGAGAAGCAGTGCCTGGAGATCATGAAGGCCACCGGCGACCCGCCCAAGCGCCGCATCGACGCGCTGTTCCGCGAGATCTTCTGCGACGGCGCGCTCATGTTGTGGGCGGCGGGCAAGAAGATCCAGGGGCCGCTCACCACCGCGTCGTGGGCTGCCGCCGCCGAGGGGCTGGGCGCCGAGTTCCAGTCCGGATGGTCGCTGCCCGACACCACCCGGTTCGTTCCCGGTCGCCACTTCGGCGGTACGGCGTATCGCAACGTCGGTTTCGATACGTCGTGTGACTGCTTCGCCTACACGAGCGGCAACAAGACGTTCCCCTTGTGACGGCGCTGCGGGGTCGTCGCGCCGCGCGCATCGCTGCCTTGGCAGTCGTCGCGAGCGCCCTCACCCTGCCCGCGTGCGCCGTCAACGGCCTCGCGTTCAAGCAGGACACCCGCCTCTCCTTCGCGTATCCCGACCAACGCGACAAGGTGCGCCTGCCCCTCACGGTGCGGTGGAGCGTGCGCGAATTCGAGGTCACCGGGCCGACGCCGAACGTGCGACCCGGCGCCGGCTACTTCGCCGTGTTCGTGGACCGTTCTCCGCAACCGCCAGGCAAGACGCTCGGGTGGTTCGCCCGCAACGATCGGTCATGCCAGCGCGATCCCACATGTCCCGACGACCAGTACTTCGCCGAGCGCAACGTCTATGCGGTCAACGCCAACGAGTTCACCATCGAGTATCTGCGCCCGCCGAACCTGGGCTCGAAGATTAGGGAATTCCACGAGATAACGGTCGCCCTCGTCGACGGTGAGGGCCGCCGCCTGGGCGAGACCGCATACACCGTGGAGTTCCAAGTGTTGCGTGGGCGGCCCTGATGGCGCGTCCGCGCGCGGGGGACGGCGCCGCTCTGCTCGACGACGTCGAGCAGACGCGCGAGCAGTTACACGACCGCGCCCGAGAGGAGCTTGGCATCACCGGCGTTGCCGGGCCTGTGCCGACGCTTCGCAGCGCGCTCCGCAGCGCGAACGTCGGTCTGTACCCACTGATCGCGCTGGGTGCACTCCTCGTGGCCGACGGCGTGCACAGCTACGCCTTCGCCGTTCTCGCCCCCGAGATCGCCCGGGCCACCGGGATCGGAAAGGGATCGGTCGCGGGAATCCTCGCCGTCAAGACCCTTGCCATCGCCGTGGCGCCCCTGGCCATCGCCGCGTTGGTGCAGCGCGTCCCCCGTCGGGGCTTGCTGAGCTTGGTCACCGCCGGGGTGTGGAGTGCGACCTCCGTTTTCCTCGGCTACGTCGTCACCGCGTCGGGCCTGGCGTTCGGCTTGGCCCTCGACGGGCTCAGCACCGGCTCGGTGTCCACCCTCCACGTCCCGCTCCTCATGGACACCTACCCCCCCGAAATACGCGTACGGATCCTGAGCTACTACCGCGGCCTCGGCGAGGTGGCCACGGTCGGTTCGCCTTTGCTCGTCGCCCTCCTCGTGGGCCCCCTCGGCTACACGTGGCGCGGCGTCTTCGTCGCCCTCGGGGTTCTCTCGGCCGTGGCCACGGTTGTCGCGGTGGGCCTGCGCGATCCCGGCTTCGGCCGCTTCGACACCGAGCGCATCCGGGGCGCTGTCCACGATCTGCACGGCGACGGAGCCGGCGCGGGTGACCAGCTCTCCGAGGACGACGTCGCGCTCGGGTTCTTCGAGATCGTGCGCCGCCTCCTTGTGATCCCTTCGGTGCGCCGTCTCCTCGCGGGCGCGACCCTTCTCGGGGTCATGACGATTCCCTTTCAGACGTTTTTGTTCTTCTATCTTCAGGAGCGGTGGGGCCTCGACCCCACCGGACGCGGTCTGTTCTTCGCATTCTCGGCTGCCCTTTCGATCGGCGCGCTCGTGGCCGTCGGTTCGCGGGGTGAGGCCCTGTTCCGGCGCGACCCCGGCCTGGTGCTGAACATCTGCGCGGCGGCGATCATCGCCGCGGTCGTGCTGTTCGCGTTGGGTGCTGTCGCGCCCGCGTTTCCGATGGTGGTTGCCCTGTACGCCGCTGGGTCCTGCCTGGTCGCGGTGATCGCTCCTCTGCTGAACGTGTCGATCCTGTCGCCGATCCCGGCGCGCATGCGGTCCCACGCGGCTGCACTAGTGGGAATCTTCAGCGGTGGCGTGGGCGGGATCGCCGGGGCCGTGCTCCTCAGCGGGGTCGACCGCCGTTACGGGGTGGTGGGCTCGATGGTGTCGCTTCTTGTACCGGGCGTGCTGGGGGGTCTCGTGTTCGCGTCGGCCAAGAAACTGCTACTCGCCGACACCGACCGCATGATCGACGAGGTCCTCGAAGCCGAGGAGGTCCGACGCCTTACTTCGTCGGGCGCCCACCTGCCGATGTTGGCCTGTCGCGGCGTGGAGTTCTCTTACGGTCAGTTGCAAGTGCTGTTCGACGTCGACTTCACCGTTGACGACGGGGAGATGGTGGCGCTGCTCGGGGTTAACGGCGCAGGGAAGTCCACACTGCTACGGGTAATCTCCGGCATCGGGTTACCGAGCCGGGGCAGCGTGCGCTTTCGGGGCGGCGACATCACCTATCTCGACGCCGAGCGCCGGGTGCGGCTCGGAATCACTCAGGTCCCAGGCGGACGGGCCGTGTTCTCACCGATGTCAGTCGCCGACAACCTGCGCACGTTCGGCTACACGCTTGGTCGCGACCGGCGCGTCATCGATCCCGCGATCGACCGATGCTTCGAAATGTTCCCCCGGCTCGCCGAGCGCAAGAACCAGGCCGCAGCCACCTTGTCGGGGGGCGAACAACAGATGCTGGGGCTATCGCGCGCGCTCATCCTGCAGCCCCGTCTGCTGCTGATCGACGAACTGTCATTGGGCCTGGCTCCGATGATCGTGAGCGAACTGTTGGAGATGGTGCGCCAGATCAACGCCGGCGGAACGGCGGTGGTGCTCGTGGAGCAGTCGGTCAACATCGCACTCAATCTGGTGGACCACGCGTATTTCATGGAGAAGGGCGAGATCCGCTTCAATGGGCGCAGCGCCGACCTGCTGGGCCGCGACGATCTGCTGCGCGCCGTCTTCCTGCAGGGCGCGGCCGCGGCCGAAACCACGGGCAAGCGACGGTGAACGCCATCCCGTCGACCGACAGGCTGTTCGGGGCGGGGGCCGAGGCCCGCCGAGTGCGCCGGCGTCTGGCGGTCGCCGGCCTCGTGCTGGCTGTGCTCGCCGCGCTCCCCGAGCGGGTCTTCGGGCTGCACGTCTCGACCCCTCTGCCCGTCGTCGTGCTCGGCATCATCACGGGCACCACCTACGGGCTTCTGGCCGCCGGCCTCGTGCTCGTCTACCGCGCCAACCGCATCGTCAACTTCGCCCATGGCCAGATCGGTGCCTTCGCCGCCGCGGTGTTCGGGGTGGCCGTCGTGAAATGGCATGTCCCGTACTACCTCGGTCTTCCGCTCGCGCTTGGCTTCGGCGGTGCGGCCGGAGCGGGAGCAGAGACCGTGGTCGTGCGCCGGTTGCGCGCCGCGCCGCGGTTGATGAGTGTCATAGCCACCCTCGGCGTGGGCCAATTCCTCGTGTTGCTCGGAGCGCTCGTGAGTGGGTCGACGAGCGCCTACAGCTATCCGTCGCCCCCGGGGCTACCCGAGTTCACCATCGAGGGTCTGCGGGTGACCCGGGCGTACACGGGAATGCTCCTGTTCTCACCGTTGGTCGTCATCGCCATCGCGGTGTTCCTGAGCCGCTCGCGCTACGGCCTGGCCATGCGCGCCGCCGCCGCCAACCCCGACGTCGCCCGTATGACCGGCGTGTTCGCGAGCCGCATGTCGTCGCTCTCCTGGGCCCTGGCCGGGGCCATGTCCGCCTTCACCGCCATTCTCGTCTTTCCGCTCCAGGGTGTCTCATCGGGTAACTCGTTTGGCCCATCGCTGCTGTTGCGGGCGTTGGCCTGCGCGGTCGTTGCCCGCATGGTGAGCCTGCCTGTCGCCCTGCTGGCCGGGGTCGGGTTGGGCGTCGTCGAGCAGGTGCTGTTCCTCAACTACCCGAAGGGCGGGTTGCTCGAGCTCGTGTTGTTCGTCGTGATCGTCGTGGCCCTGCTCTTCCAGCGGGGCCAGACCGGTCGCGAGGAGGACAAGGCGAGCTGGACCGCGGTGCAGGCGTGGCCGCCGCTGTCGGATGCGGTGCGGCGGGTATGGCTGGTGCGCCACCTCGGGCGGGTGCTCGCCGGCGCCGCCCTACTCGCCGCCCTCTTGGTGCCGGCTTTCTCGTCGAACGGCACGGCCGTCCTGCTCGTCGGCATCATGTCCTTTGCCATCGTCGGGCTTTCGGTCGGGGTCATCACCGGGCTCGGGGGCCAGTTGTCGCTGGCTCAGTTCGCCTTCGCCGGTGTGGGTGGCGCGGCGGCGGTAACGATCGCGGCTCGGAGCGGCAACCACGCGCTGGCCGTGGTCTACGGCGGCATGGTCGCCGGTGCCGTGTCGCTCGTGGTCGGCCTGCCCTCGCTGCGAGTTCGAGGTCTCATGCTCACCGTGACCACGCTGTCGTTTGCTCTCGTCACCAGCGCCTGGCTGCTCCAACAGCCGTGGATGTTCCCGACCGGCGGCACCACGACCCCGCCCGTTGTTTTCGGTCACGTTCTGTCGTCGGGACGGGCCTATTACTACTTCGCCTTGTTTTGGTTGGTAGTCGCCGTGACCATGAGCTGGAACGTTCGCCGGTGCGGGTTCGGCCGGGTGCTGGTGGCGGTACGCGACAACGAGGACGCGGCGCGCGCCTTCACGGTGCGCGCGGGCACCGTGAAGGTGCAGGCATTCATCTTGGCCGGAGTGCTGGCCGGCATCGGCGGCGCGGTGTTCTCCTTCGGCCTGTCGCAGGTGGGCTCGGCGACGTTCCCGGTGGGAGCAAGCATCGATGCTGTGGCCATGACCGTGATCGGCGGCGTGTCGATTCTGGGCGGGCCGCTGCTCGGTGCGTTCTATATCCGCGGTATCCCCGAGTTCATTCGGACCGACCAGGCCGCCCTGGCCGCCTCGAACCTCGGCTGGCTGTTGCTGATCCTCTACGCCCCCGGCGGCCTGGCCCAGATCGCCCGGCCCCTGCGTGACCGCGCCGTGCGAGGCATCGCCGCGCTGCACGGCGTCGATCCCGACGCTGTGCTCCCCGACGCGGCACGTGAGCGCGCCGAGACCGCAATAGTCCTAGGCCGCTCCGGCGGTCTCGGCGCGTCGGTGCGGCGAAGCGTCGGCGTCGCGGGCAAACCGTTGCTCGAAGCAGACCGTCTTCGGAAGCGGTTCGGGGGCGTGGTGGCGATCGAGGAGGTCTCGCTTCGCGTGCGCCGGGGTGAGACCGTAGGTTTGATCGGACCCAACGGCGCAGGCAAGACAACATTGTTCGAAATGCTCAGCGGTTTCACCGATCCTGACGGCGGTCGGATCTTGTTCGACGGCCGGGACGTCAGCGCCTTGGGTCCCGAGGCCCGCGGCCGTCTGGGACTCATCCGCTCCTTCCAGGACGCCGCGCTGTTTCCCACCATGACCGTGCTCGACTGCGTGCACGTGGCCCTTGAACGCCTCGCACCCACGCTCTTCGTCGGGTCTGTCGCCGGCCTCGGCCGCCGGTCGAACGTGAAGGACCGCCGGGCTCGCGAGCTGGTCGCGGCAATGGGCCTCGACGCGTACCGCGACAAGCAGGTGCAGCAGCTTTCGACGGGCACGCGGCGCATCACCGAGCTGGCCTGCATGGTGGCGCTCGAGCCCACCGTGCTGCTCCTCGACGAGCCGTCCTCAGGCATCGCCCAGCGTGAAACAGAAGCGCTCGGCGCGCTGCTCCGGCAACTCAAGCGGGACCTCGACCTCACCCTGGTCGTTATCGAGCACGACATCCCCTTGATCATGGGCCTCGCCGATCGGATCGTGGCGATGGATCGTGGCCGGGTACTGGCCGACGGCCCGCCCGACATCGTGCGCAATGACGCGCGGGTGATCGACGCGTACCTCGGAGCGAGCACGACTGCCATCGAACGCTCGGGGTCGATGCCGGCGGGACGAAAAAACGTCAGGCTGGAGGGCCGATGACCACCGAATTCGAGTCCGTTCCTGCGCCACGTCGACCCACGTCGCTGGAGCGCGTGGTCGGCAGCGCCATCGCGCCGGAGTCGCCGCTGCCGGTCTACGCGGGACTGGTGCTCGCCCTGGTCGGATTCGGCCTCATCGTCTACGCCTGGAGCCGGGTCGCCGGCACCCTCGCCTTGCCGGTGCAGATTCCCTACCTGCTGTCGGGCGGACTCAGCGGCATCGGGCTCGTGATGCTCGGAGGCGTAATCCTCAACATCGCCGTAAAGCGGCGGACCGCCGCCGAGCGACGCCAACAGTTCGACACGCTGGCGGCTTTGCTCGACCGCTTGGCCGCCGATGGTGGAGACGACGGGTGAAGGCCCGCCGCCTAGCTGATCCGCACATGGTCGCCCGGCTCGTGGCGTTGGCGTGCGCATTCGGCGGGTGCGCCGCTTTGTTCCTCGGATGGCGGGGAGCGGCGGGCAGCCTGGCCGTTGCCGTGCAGCTGCCTTTCGTGGTGTCGGGAGGCATGCTCGGCGTTGCCCTCCTCGTCTTCGGCGTGGCCGTCTTCACGGCCCAGCTGACGCGCGACGAGGCCGATGCCGACCGGCGGCAGCTCGACGAGTTGATCACGCGGGCCCAAGCTCGGCTGGCGGAGCGGCACGAGCCATGACCTGGCGGGGCCTCGGCGCGGGTGTGATGGTCGTTTCGCTGCTTGGGGTGATGCCGTGGACGGCGTCAGTCGGGAGCCGCGACGCATCCGTTCCTCTACTGGCCGAGGCGTGGTACCACGTGTCCGCCGCGGCCGCTCCGCCCGGAACGCCGCCCGTCAACCCCTTCCCGGCCGACACACTTCAGGTTCAGGGGGGCGTCGACGAGCAGCGCACGTATCTCGCGCTGGATCTGTCGTCGCTGCCGCTCGACGCCGAGGTCACCGGTGGCACGCTTCGTCTGCCTCTAGACAACGCCAACTCAGTGCGGGCCGATGCGGCCAAGATCAAGGTCTGCCTGGGCCCGCTCGCCCCGTCGGAGGTTTACGGCGGCGTCACCGCGGCGCCACCCTTTGATTGCAGCGTGGCGGTGAACGCCGTCTACGCGGCGGATCCGGCACCGGCCCTCATCGTCGACCTCCAGGTTTTCGGCCGGCGGCTAGGGCAATCGGGGCTCGCACTGCTGGCCGATCCGACCGATCCCGCACCCGTGTGGCACGTCGCTCTTCTCGGCCGGCTGAACGCGACCGATCATCCCAAGGCCGTTCTGCGTACAACCCTTCAGGGCGCGCCCGTCGCCGAAGTGCCCAGCGTGGCGCCCACCGACCCGTTGCCGCCGTTCGAGGACGGGGTGAGCGCGGGCGACACGGTGCCATCTATCGGCGCG
>JACCXE010000349.1 GCA_013697265.1 Actinomycetota bacterium
GGCCGGTAGCGGGGCTCGATCGCGGCGAGGAACGGCTTCCACCGGCCCCACGTCGATGCCCACACGGTTCGGGCTCGCATATAAGGGCTGCCCGAGCGGATCAGTTCGGTCCGCGTCGGCCGCACCAGGTAGCGCGACCCGTCGCCCGCTTCGTCGAGTGAGACCGGGGCCACGCCGGCCAAGTCGGCGATGGTCTTGACCCGTCCCGCCGAAATGTTCGCCGCCTTGAGTTGCTCGCGGGCACCATCGGTATGGGCGAATAACTCACGTCGCACATAGGTGCGCACGGCGCGGTCGCGCCGAGTCGATGATCCAGTTCCCAAAGCCACGGTCGCCAACGCTACCCGTGGGCCTTCAAAGCGCGGATTCGCTGCCGATGGGAACTATCTTCGGAAATGACTATGGGCGACCGCGGCACTATTCGATGAGTCAGTTACGACTCGATCCTTTGACGGGTCGATGGGTGGTCATCGCCGCCGAACGCGCCGCACGGCCCGACGCCTTTGTGCGCCCGGTGCTCGAGGTTCAGGCTGATCCGTCGCGGTGCCCGTTCTGTCCCGGTAACGAAGAGGCCACACCGCCCGCCCTCGAGACGTACGGCCCCAACGGGGGCTGGCTCGTTCGTGTCGTGCCGAACCTGTATCCGGCGTTCGCGGGTGACGAACCGATGGCCGTCAGCACGTTCGGCCCCGTGTTCACCCAGGCGCCGGCGAGCGGCATCCACGAGGTGCTCGTGCTGTCGCCTGAGCACAGCGTGCCGTGGTCGGGCCTGTCCGACGCGCAGGCCGGGCTGGTGATGGCTGCGATTCGCGACCGGGTGGCCGAGCACGCCTCGACCGCGGGCCTGCGCTACAGCCAAGTGATCGTGAACTCGGGCCGAGAGGCCGGCGCGTCGCTCGAGCACCCCCACGCCCAGTTGCTCGGCATGCCGTTCGTGCCCCGTGAAGTGGCCGACGAGCAGGCCGGCTTCGCGCGCTTCGAAGGCAACTGCCTGCTGTGCACCGTTGCCGACGCCGAACAGGGCGTCGGGCACCGCATCGTGCAGGAAGACGAGCGAGCGATCGTGGTGTGCCCCTACTGGAGCGGCACGCCTTACGAAATGCTCATCATCCCCAAGGCCCACGACGCGCACATCCACCGGGCTGCGCCGCTCGACGTCGCCGGCGTGGGCCGGGCCATCCGCGACTGCCTGGTGAGCCTCGAAGCCACCGTGGGCCCGGTCGCCTACAACGTGGTGTTCCACGCCGCGCCCTACCGGGCTTCGGGCGGGTTCCACTGGCACGTCCACTTGCTGCCCAAGCTCACCACCCGGGCCGGCTTCGAACTGGGAACAGGTGTGCCGATCAACTTGGTCGCCCCGGAGGACGCCGCCGGCGCCCTGCGGGCCAACGATCAAACCGCCGCCGCCTCCTAGCGGATGCGCATCCGCGGCGAAGTAACGATCAACGCCCCGATCGACGCGGCCTGGGCCCATTTGGCCGACATTGATTCTCACGTCGACTGGATGGCCGACGCCGAGTCGATCACGTTCACCTCGGCGGCACGAACGGGCGTCGGTACCGCTTTCGAATGCGTCACCAAGGTGGGCCCCTTGCGCACGACCGACAAGATGACGGTGACCGAATGGGACGACGGTCGTCGCATCGGCGTAGCCCACTCCGGGATCGTGGTCGGTTCCGGCGTATTCGAGCTGGCCGCGGTGAACGAACGGGTTAGTCGTCTGTCATGGACCGAGGATCTGCGATTTCCGTGGTTCGTGGGAGGTGTGGTATCGGCGTTCGCGGCCCGGCCGGTCCTCAAACGGATCTGGATGGGTAATTTGCGGCGATTTAAGGGTATTACCGAAGGTCATAATCGCTGACAGCGATATCCACTATCTGATCAAACTGTTTGAATGATGATCACGAAGGTTGCAGTCTTGTAAACGATGTACGAAACCTGGAAAGACAGTGCCGCCTGCAAGGGCCGCGTAGACCTCTTCTTCGCCCCCGCCGGTGAGCGTGAAGAACCCCGTATTCGCCGTGAAGCATTGGCCCGCGCCGTGTGCATGACGTGCCCAGTGCTGCTCCCCTGCCGCGACCACGCTCGCATGCAGGGTGAGTTGGGCTTCTGGGGCGCCGAGAACGACGACGACCGTCGTGTCGCCCGCCGCAGCCTGCGCCGCATGGCCTCTTAAGAACCAGCGAACTTGGCCTTACCGGGGCCATTCTGTAGAAACGATTCGACGCCCGTGCGGGCGTCGTTTGTTTTGAAGACCTCGACGAAGAGGTCTTGCTCAATCGAGAGGCCATCGGCCAGTGGACCGTCGAGTCCCCGGTCGATGGCTGCTTTCGCGAGTGCTTGACCGACGACGGCGCCCTTGGCCAACGCACTGGCCCACGTGCACGCCTCATTGAGCACATCATCGGCATCCACGACCCGGTCGGCCAAGCCCATGCGCAGCGCCTCGTCAGCCGCCACCTGCCGGCCGGTGAGGATCATGTCCTTGGCCCGGGACGGGCCGACGAGGCGGGCCAGGCGCTGCGTGCCGCCACCGCCGGGAATGATGCCGAGCAGGATCTCGGGCTGGCCGAACTTGGTGTTATCGGCGGCGACGCGGAAGTCGCAGGCCAAGGCCAACTCGCAGCCGCCGCCGAGGGCGTAGCCGTTTACGGCCGCGATGGTGGCACGGGGGATCGCCGCGATCGCGTCGAGCGCGTCGCGGAACTTGCCGCCGATCTCCCGCGCTTCGTCGGGCCCGCCGAACTCACTGATCTCGGCGCCGGCCGCGAAGATGCGCTCGCCACCCCAGATCACTACCGCGCCGGGCGGGTTCGCCGTGAGGTCGGCCGCCGCCGCGGACAGCTCGGCCAGCAGCGCCGTCGACAAGGCGTTCATCTTCGGACGGTCGAGGCGCACGACGGCCACGCCGTCGTCGCCCCGTTCCACGTTTACGAATTCACCCATTGGTCATGCCTCCAAGTCGCGCAGGATTGTGCCGGCTGCTGCGTGCGGGTCGATCGATCCGTCGGTGACGCGGGCCGTGAGAGCCGCACCCTTCTCCGAGTTCAGCAGGGCCACCGCTTTGGCTTCGATGGTGCGCACCACGATCTCGCGGACCTCGGCCGCAGCTCGTTTGGCCTGCCGGCGCGCGAGTTCGCCGGTTTCGACCATGTGGGCGCGGTGGGCGTCGATCGCTTCCCATACGGCGGCGGCGCCCTCGCCCCGCGCCGCGATCGCCTCGACGATCGGCGGGCGCCACGGCCCCGGGGCCACGTGCATGTCGAGCATGGCCTCGAGGTCGCGGTGGACTTCGGCCACGCCGGGCCGGTCCGCCTTGTTGATCACGAACACGTCCGCCACCTCGAGCAGGCCCGCCTTGTTCGCCTGCACCGCGTCACCCCAGCCCGGGTTCACCACGACCACGGTGGTGTCGGCCGCGCCGGCGATTTCAACCTCGACCTGTCCGACACCGACGGTTTCGATGAGCACCGTCGGATAGCCGGCGGCGGCCAGCACGCGGGCCGCTTCAGGCGTGGCGAGGGCGAGGCCTCCGACCTGGCCCCGGGTGGCCATCGACCGTATAAACACGCCGTCGTCGGTGGCGTGGTCTTGCATGCGCACGCGGTCGCCGAGAATCGCCCCGTTGGTAAACGGCGAGGACGGGTCGATGGCGAGCACCGCCACCCGTTCGCCCTTGTCGCGCACGTGGCGCACCAGCATGTTGGTGAGCGTTGATTTCCCCGCACCGGGCGCGCCGGTCAGGCCGATGAGGCTGGCCAACCGGGCCGCCGGCCACGTGAGGCGACTGACGTCACCCGCGGGCACGCCGCCCCGCTCGACCATCGAGATAAGCCGAGCGATCGCGCTGCGGTCGCCGGCTTGCGCGGCCGCGAGCAGCTTGACGGGATCTGTTTCTCGGCGCACCACCCGGGCAAGTTAGACGGCGGCGCCGCCCGGGAAGGAGTTAGAAGCCAGACGGGTCGACGTCGAAGTCGATGCCCTTGGCCCGCACTTCGTTCAGGCCCTCGACCCGGTCTTTCAGGATGCGCTCGACGCCCTGCTTGAGGGTCATGGTCGACATCGGGCAGCTGCCGCAGGCGCCCATGAGTTCGACGTCGAGGACGCCGTTGATCTCATCGAGGCTGAGGATGCGCATATCGCCGCCATCGGCCTGGAGGGCCGGGCGAATGGCATCTAGAGCTTCTTGGACAGCAGCTAACACGCGGTAACTCCTATTGCGGTGACGGTCACTGGTTTCAACGCCCGTCGCCCGCCGGTTCTTCCCATTCTACGTCCGCCCCCAGCGACTTCAGCGAAGCGACCAGGTCGGCGTAGCCGCGCTCGACGTGGTGGGCGTCGCCGACGAGGGTGGTGCCGTCCGCCGCCAAGCCCGCGAGCACGAGCGCAGCACCGGCACGAATGTCGTGGGCCTTGATCGGCGCGCCGCTGAGGCGAGGGACGCCGCGAACGACCGCGTGGTGGCCTTCGGTGCGGATGTCGGCACCCATGCGGCTGAGCTCGGCGACGTAGGCGTAGCGGTTGGCTCCGTAGACGTTCTCGGTGACAATGGCGACGCCGTCGCTCACGGTGAGCAGGGTGAGCAGAAACGGCTTGTAGTCCGTCGCGATGCCGGGGTAGGGCAGCGTGCTGACGTCGGCCGACCTGGGCCGGCCCTCGCTGGTCACCCACACACCGTTGTCCACCGCGGAGATGTGCACTCCCATCTCGGCCAGCTTCTCGGCCAGCATGTCCATGTGCTCGAGGCGGGCCCCCTTGATCGTCACGTCGCCTTCGGCGAGGCCGACGGCGACGGCGTAGGTCGCAGCCTCGATGCGATCGGGAATCACCGCGTGTTCGGTGGGGTGCAGGGTGTCGACGCCCTCGATTGTGAGGGTGGATGTGTCCTTGCCCGCGATCTGCGCGCCCATCGCGGTGAGCAGGTCGATGAGGTCGCCGATCTCGGGCTCGCGGGCGACGTTATCGATCACGGTTGTGCCCTTGGCCAGCACCGAGGCCATCAAGAGGTTCTCGGTGGCGCCGACGCTCGGGTAGTCGAGCGCGATCCGCCCGCCGACGAGACGGTCGGCGCGCGCTTCGAGGTCGCCGTGGCGAATGTTGACGGTGGCGCCCAGTGCTTCGAAGCCTTTGATGTGCATGTCGATGGGGCGGGAGCCGAAGTCGTCGCCGCCAGGGAGTGGGACCTTGGCGTAACCGAATCGAGCCAAGAGCGGGCCGAGCACCACGATCGAGGCGCGGATCTTCTCGGCCAGCTCGTAGGGCGCTTCGGGGGTGCACACCTCGGGCACGTCGATGACGAGCGTCGACTCGGCGGCGAGCCCGCTGCGGTCGACGCCTACGCCCATCGCGCTCAGCACGTCGCCCATCACCGTGACATCGTCGATCGCGGCGACGTTGGTGATCACGTGGCGACCGGGGGCGAGCAACGTGGCCGCCATGCACTTGAGGACCGAGTTCTTCGCCCCCGATACTGCGACCTCGCCCTGCAACGGGTTGCCGGCCCGTACGACGATTCGGCGCATTTGTTAAGTATGGTGCCGCCCCGTGGCGGCGCGAGAACGGGTGGCGGTTCTTGACGACGCGGCCGTCGCCCGTGCGTTGCTGCCGCGGACCTCTGTGGTCACAGAGCGCGAAGAGTCACCCGGGGTGTTCGTGTCGACCGACGGCCCGACCTCGTCGTATCGCCGGGTGGTGACCGTTGGCGACGCCGAGGCGGACGGGCGGCGCCGGGTAACGCAACGCGTCGACATCCAGCCGGCCATTCCGTATTGGGGATGGTTCTTCGGCCCGCCGCTCGTGAACCACCTCGCCAAAATTGGTGGGCCGGACGACAAGGTGCCGATGTGGTTCCCGCCCGACCACATGGACGAGCGTGCCACGGCGACTCTGTCGCGGCTGGGCGTGATGGCTTTCGTGCTCGGTTACGGCGCAACGTTGCTTACACAGTCGATCACGTTCATCGCCGGCGAGTTCGGAGCGGACAAGGGCGCGCAAGGCCTGGCGCTCGCGTCGGTGCGCGTCGACATCTTGCTGGCGCTGCCGCTGACGCTGTGGGCCGACCGCCACGGCCGCCGGCGGCTGCTGGTGGGCGGCACGATCGCGGCGTGCGTGTTGACCGCACTTGGCGCGTTGGCACCCTCACTCTGGCTGCTGACCGGCGCGCAGGTCTTGGCCCGGGCGGTGATCAACGCGTCCATCATCACAATCGCAGTAATGGTCGCCGAGGAGATGCCGTCCGGCGCGCGTGCCTGGTCTACGAGCCTGATGAGTGTCGCCGGGTTTTTCGGCGGCGGGATATGCGTGATGCTGCTTCCGGTTGCTGACCTGTCCGACCGGTCGTGGCGGATCCTGTTCGTCGTGCCGCTGCTGTTGTTACCGCTGGCCGTGCGCGCCGCGCGCGGCCTGACCGAGACGCAGCGATTTGTTGCCCACGTCGAAAACCGAACGGAGAGGGTCCGTCCGCTCGAGGTGCTGCGCACGCACCGGCGCCGATTCCTGCTGTTGGCCGCCTCGGCTTCGTTGTTGTCGGTGTTCGCCACGCCGGCGTCGCAGTTTCTCAATGAGTTCCTGCGCACCGAGCGCGGCTTCAGCGGTGCGCAGATCACGCTGTTCCTCACGGTGACGTCGATCCCCGGCGGTATAGGCATCGTGGTCGGCGGGTGGTTGGCCGAGAAAGGGCGTCGTCTCGTTGGCGCTACCGCCACCTTCGTGGGCGTCGGCGCCACAGTGATGATGTTCATTTCGTCCGGCGCCGGCCTCTACGCGTGGTCGACGCTCGCCTCGATCATCGGCGCCGCCGCGGTGCCCGCGCTCGGCGTGTATGGCGCCGAGTTGTTCCCGACCGAGGCCCGCAGCGCGGCCAACGGCGGCATCAGTTTCGCGTCGCGGATCGGCTCCGTCGTCGGACTGGTCTTCGCCGGCGAACTTGGCGACCGCATCGGCTTGCCCCGCGCCTTCGCCTACCTCGCGATCGGCCCCCTCATCCTGACCGTGCTCATCCTCGTCGCCTATCCCGAGACTGCGCACCGCGAACTCGAGGACCTAAACCCCGAAGACACTGCTCTCCCCCCGACAGGCTGACTGGTCGGAGCGGGGACGCGCCCGCGACGCCAAGTGTGCGCCCCAATCGACGTGGTCGGTGGTTGCGGCTGCAACGATCGAACGGGCAGACCGCGAGCGCGAGAAATACGAACTGACCGCGGGCGCGGCGTTAAACGCCGGCGCGACGGGTGCGGGCAACGCGGCGGGTGACCACCGCAGCGATCGCGGTACCGGCGAGGATCAGCGCCAGGCCGGCGGTGCCACCGGTGCGGGGCAGGACCGTGGCGACGACCGTGACGAGGGTGAACGAACCGCTCAGATTCACGTTCGCTTGGCCGAGGGCCGAGCCCTCGGCGCACGCCAACGTGCCCTTCGCTGTGGCGATGTCTTGAATCTCACCAGAGCCACCCGTCACCCCGATGACAAGGTTCACCACCCTGGATGCGCCTGGTGCCAAGGTTCCGAGGTTGTCGTACTTCGCGATTGACGACGTATTCGAAATCTTCGTGAAGGTCACACCCGGGCCCTTCTTCGGGTCGTTCCGCGGGTCGTCCTCGACAATGGCGAACTGTATGTCACCACTTTTGCGGGTGATGATGTCCTCGAGGCTGACGTTGAGGAGCGGGCAGTCGAAGGCGTTCTTGATCGTGATAGCGACCAGGAACTTGCCGTCGGGCGCCGTGGTGCTGTTGACAATGTTCGGCGTGGCCTGCTTAGTGACCGGGATCGGGCAGGTGATACCGCCGGCGGGAACCTGCGCCTTGACCGCAGCGTGACCGATACGGATGTTGGCGAGGCTGCCGTCGAGCAGCACAATCCTCACGACGTCGGCGGTGGCCGCAACCGTGGTGCCGTCGGCCGAGATGGTCTGGACCGGCGGTTCAGCGATCGAGATGTCGGCCACGCCGGGGATCGGGATGCTCAGGCCGGCGTCACCGAGGAGGTCCTGGAACGTCAGAACCTGGGATTCAACACCGCCCTGGATAACGGTGATGATCGGCAGCGTCGGGTCCGCTTCAGCGTTGGCGGGGCGGTAGGTGACGGTGGACTTACCCGGGATACCAGTAGCGGTAGCGGTAAGAACAAAGTCACCCGCCACTAAGATCGTGAGTTCGTCCGGCGTGCCCTTGAAAAGGGTAATGGGCGCGAGTTGCGTGACGACCTGCGACTGCAGACCGAAGGTGCCATCGGAATTCGGGACGAGGGTCTCGCGGGCGAGGCTCTGTACGACGTCACGCGTGTTGGGGCCGGTGTCGGCGGCAACGAGCGGCATCTGGAACGAACCGTCCTCATTCGAGGTGCCGGTTTCGATCACGTTGGCGTCGGCGACGTAGCCGTAGCTACCAGCGAGGTCGCTACCGAGCACGCAGGTGTCGGTGTTGTAACGGGCGAACGCGTAGCCGCGTGAAAGGGATGCGTAGACGAGCGGCGACACCGGCACAGCCACTTCGTTTTGCACCGGGGGCCCGTTGGGGGGCGCAGTGGCAACGGCTTCGTCGGCGATCGAGGCGCCGAGGGCCTCAATACCCTTGCCGCGTGCGTACGCGTTCTTCGTCGGCAGCGCCGGGTTAATCGGCAGGTTGACGGCGTCGTCATTCGCGGCGGCCGTTAGCCCCTTCGAATTCACCGCCGAACTGGCGCGCCCGACATCGACGGCAGCGTTGTTGTCCAGTGCGTCGACGTGAATTGCACTGCCGCTAGCGGATCCGGAAAAGGCCGCCTGCCCAAACGGGACACCCACCGCTTGGGCCGGTGCCGGAGCGATTACGCCGACTACAGCGGCGAGAATGCCACCAGCACAGAACAGCACTGCTCCGCGTCGACGTGCGGCACGAAAAGTTGACAACTTCATGAGACTCCCTCGAGGTCCATAGCCGGCTGAAAGAATACTCTCAGGTAACGCCAATAAGCCAAGACCTGACGGCGTCGGCAACGTGCTCGTCCTTTCGGCGCAACCCGTGGTCGCCGCCCTCGACCCAAACGTGGGTCACTTCGCCCGGAATCGCCCGAGTTTGTTCGGTCAATTCATCCGGATTACCGAAAGCATCCCGAGTGCCAGAAATGAACAGACAGGGCACTTTGAGGGCTGAAAAATGTGCCACACGAAGCTGGTCTGGCTTGCCCGGCGGGTGCAGCGGGTAGCTGATCAGCACGAGCGCTGCGGCGGGCAGGCCGTCGGCGACCGCCATCGAGCAGATCCGTCCCCCCATCGACCGCCCACCCAAGGCGATCGACGCCGGCTTCACCTCCGCCGACGCCGCCAACGCCGCCGCTCCGTCTCGCACAGCTTGCAACAACACGGGCGGACGATCGGGGGCGCGACGGCCCGCACGGCGGTACGGAAAATCCATGCGTTCGACGACCACCTTCTTGGCGCTGAGTGCCTCGTCGATCGCAACCAACGACGCCTGGTCTCGGTCGGCACCCGCGCCGGGCGTGAGCAGCAGCGCCTTCGGTTTGGTCACGCGCTGAGCGACAACAAGATCCGGCGTGCGTCGGTCAGTTCGGTGATGCGCATGCTCGCCTC
Organism: Actinomycetota bacterium; assembly: GCA_013697265.1. Lineage (GTDB taxonomy): Bacteria > Actinomycetota > Acidimicrobiia > Acidimicrobiales > JACCXE01 > JACCXE01. The sequence goes on from JACCXE010000349.1 coordinate 9,569, forward strand.
GGCCGACTCGGCGCC
>JACCXE010000350.1 GCA_013697265.1 Actinomycetota bacterium
GACGCGTTCATCGGAGACGACTCGGCCCAAGCCGACCACGAATCGTCGATGCGCGACGGAGGAATGCACCACGGCTCGGGGGACTCCGACGCGATCACCGTGAAGCCGGGCAAGACCGGCTCGCTCAGCTACACCTTCGACAAGGCCGGCGAGACCCTCATCGGTTGCCACGAGACCGGCCACTTCGCCGCTGGCATGAAGATCGCGGTGACAGTCGCGTAGCTGCCCCTTGTGGCATAACGATGCCATACTTGTGGCATGGCGCGCGTCCGTGTGAGCACCACTGTCGATGAGGACCTTCTGATCAGAGCCCGACGGGCAACCTCGGCTAACGACGCTGCGCTTCTGGACGCGGCGCTCGAGGCTCTCCTCGCACGCGAGCGTGCTGCTGAACTCGATGCGAGCTACGACGCGTACGACGAGTTCCCGCTCGATGCGCAAGACGACTGGGGCGATCTTTCGTCGTTCCGCGACGCGGCCGGCGCCTCGTGAGCACGCCGTCGCGGGGCGAGGTGTGGTGGTGCGAACTTCCGCAGATCGGCCGTCGCCCAGTTGTCGTGCTGTCGCGCGACGCGGCGATACCGCGGCTGCGCCGCGCCCTGGTGGCGCCGTGTACCACCACAATCCGAAAGCTCGCCAGCGAAGTCGTCCTCGAGCCCGGCGAAGACCCTGTGCCCCGTCAGTGTGCGGCCAACCTCGATTCTGTCGAGAGCGTCTCTATCGGGTTTCTCGTCGAAAGGCTCGGCCGGCTCAGCGACACCAAGATGCGCGACGTGTGCGCAGCCCTCGAGGTCGCGGTCGACTGCCGCTGATGAATCGCCGTAGCACGCGGTGCTACCTGCGCGCCGACCTCGACCGTCTGGCCAGCCAGACCGCGGTGCCCCGTGGGCTAAACCGGCGCGGCGTGCTCGACGCGCGTACGGGCGTGTTTATTCCGCTGTCGCGGGCGCCGGCCGCGAGGCTCGCGGCGCGCGCGTCGTTGATCTGCTGATCGCCGCGACGGCCCTCGCCTCTGGCTTGCCGTTGTACACGCGAAACGGAGACGACTTCAGCGGACTGGACGGGTTGGTCGACGTCATCGTGGTGTAGCGACACGAGCTGCTCTGGCGGCGGACGCCTTCGTCAGCCGCCCGAGACGCCACAATATGAGGGTGGACCTGGAGCCTTTCGTCGAGGCGGGCTTGTACGACCCGGCTTCGCCTAATGCAGCCGAGCGGCTCGAACTGATCGAACACTGGCTTAATCGTGGCTTCAGTGTTGACGCGATTACGGCGCTCGCTCAGGTATCTACTCCGACATCGATGGCCGAAGCGCTGTCCAACCCGTGGTCGCACGACCTCACGCTGCGCGATGTCGCCAAAAAGACGGGCTGCGATCCGGCACTGGTCATGCGCGTCCGACGTGCGCTCGGGTTTGCGGCGGTCGACATCGACGAGGGCAATATCCCGCCTACGTTCGTCGAGGCCGTCGAGGTGTTCATGTTGGGCGCCGCCCTTTACGGCGAAGACCGCGTCGTGGCCCTCGGACGGGTGGTCGGGTCAAGCATTACGAGCATTGTCGAGGCCAGCCGCGCCATGTTTGCGTCGGCCCAGAACGAAGCGGGCGCGACGGAACTAGAGGTATCGCTGGCCAATGAGGTCGCTATCCAGGCATGGGAGGCACTCATAGGGCTAGTGGGCAACGTCATGCGGGAGCGCACCACGCGCGACGAGCAGTTCATCGCCGACCTGTTACACGACGACGTGCGCGTGGCTGTGGCCTTCGTCGATCTCGTGGACTCGGTCAGTTGGGCGGCGCACCATACCGGCCAAGACCAAGTCGCCGCGCTCACGCGCTTCGAGGCCGCGGCGGCCGAGATTGCGGTCGCACACGGAGGACGGATCGTGAAGTTCATCGGTGACGAAGCGATGCTGGTCGCCGATCGCGCCGATGCCGCGTGTCGCATCGCGTTCGACCTTTGCGCGTTCGTAGCCGCGGACCCGGTCTTGCCCGCGGCGCGAGGTGCGGTGGCGTTCGGGCCGGTCCACGCACGCGATGGCGATTACTTCGGCGAAGTCGTCAACCTCGCGGCCCGAGCCACGAAGATCGCGTCCGCCAATACGGTTGTGGTTTCTGCTGCGGTCGTCGCCGCCCTCAACCCGTCCACCTGGACGACGAGCGACCTGGGCGCGGTGGCCATACGCGGCATAGACACGCCGGTCGTGCTTGCCGAACTTGGATGCGGGCGCCGTTGACAGGGTCTATCGCCGAATTCACAACGAAGAACAGACCTATCGCGACGACCTAGTTGCCGTTGGTGCTCCAGTGCCAGGGCTCGCTCGGCAGGTTGTAGAGCCCGAACCGACTCGCGTTGCCCTTGAGCCAGTTGTAGCCCGAGTCGCCGCGCGAGCGGATGAGTGAGCCGTTGTTCGTGAAGTCGATCGCGAGGCCCTGCTCGTGCATCGACTGGCCCGGGCGCGCCGTGGGAGGGCGACACTGCGACGCCGGCTTTTCGTACACGTCGTAGTCCGAACTGCCGCAGTTGCTGCGCCGTAGCGCAACCTGCGAGGACGAATCGCGGTAGCCGCTGCCACTTAGGTTCAGACCTGCGGAGTCGGCGGCGGACAGGAGACGCTCGAGCTGGTCGGCGATCGACGTGGCGACCACGATGCCGCGCACGGTCGTGGTGCTGACGTTGCCGGGTCGCCGCGTGGTTCCACCCCGGCTGCTGCCACTGGTCCGCCGGGCCAGGCCGCTCTGGCTGGCGGCGATCTGCTGGGCTAGGCGCTTGTCGGTTGCTTCGAGCGACGCGGACTCGGCCAACGCCTTCTCGAGGCGGGCCTCGGCCTGGTCGACGAGGCGTTGCTTGGCCGCCTTGGCTGCGTTGGCCTCGCGGAGTTGCGCGTCCACCGACAACTGCCGGTTGCGGGCCTGAGCTTCGGCCACCTCGGCTTGGGCTCGTTGTTCGACTAGATCGCGACGCAAGGCGTCCAACTCGTCGATGCGATCGGTGGTCGCGCCGGTGACCGCATGCATCAGACCGCGGCTCCGGGTGATGTCGGCAATGTTGAGGGTAGACATCTGGGCTGCGGGGTTGTCTGTGCCCTTCATGTACGAGTTGATGGCCACGGTCTTGAGCCCGACCTGCAGCCGGCCGACCTTCTGGGTCGTCGCCGCCTCGGCCTCGCGGACCCGGGTGGCGGTGGC
>JACCXE010000352.1 GCA_013697265.1 Actinomycetota bacterium
GCTCGCGGCTATGCCCGGGTGCGGCGGGTGGCCCGCACGCTCGCCGATCTCTCGGGCCACGAGAGCGAGCTGAACGAAGAAGATGTCGCTACGGCGCTTGAATTACGCGCTGAGTTCGACGCCCTTCAAGGAGTGGCTCGGTGAGCGCGGCCGCCCGGTGGCTCGAGGCGAGCGACGAAGTGTGCGCCGCGGCGCTGGCCGGGCTCTCCTCGTGTTGGGCCACGCGCTTCCGGGCCCTGATTGGTGAGCAGTCGCCCCGCGATGCTGTGTTGCTGCTGCTCGACCGGCGCAACGACGCCGCACTCCTGGCCCGGATGTCTCGTCAGACGCCGGTCACGTTGCCGGGTCAATGGCGGTTGTCGCTCCAAAATATGAGGCCGCACGCGATCGAAGAGCGGCTCGGTCGGGCCGGGGTAGAGGTCTGGTTGCGTAATCACCCGTCGTATCCCAAGGCGCTGATCGACGACCCCGAACCGCCACTCGTGCTGTTCGCCCGCGGCGACGCGCATTCGCTCAACCAACGCTGCGTCGCGATCGTCGGCACTCGTCGGGCAACCGCTTACGGCCGCAACATCGCGAAACAACTGGGCGCAGACCTCACCGACGCTGGCATCGGCATCGTGTCTGGCCTTGCCATCGGTATCGACGGCGCCGCGCATGACGGCGTGCTGTCGGCCAGGGGCCGTCCCGTTGGTGTCGTCGGATCGGGCCTCAACGTTGTCTACCCGCGTCGTCATGGCGCGCTCTGGGCCCGCGTCGGATCCGAAGGGCTCCTGTTGAGCGAGGCCGCGCTCGGCATGGCGCCCGAACCCTGGCGGTTCCCTGAGCGCAACCGAATCATCGCCGGGTTGGCCGAGATCGTGATCGTGGTCGAGTCGGGTGAGGCGGGCGGGTCGCAGCTCACCGTCGAGGCTGCGGTTTCGCGCGGCCTCGACGTGATGGCGGTGCCCGGCCCGGTGAGCAGCACCGCATCCGCGGGCACGAACCGGCTGCTTGTCGATGGCGCCGCACCGGTGCTCGGCGCCGACGAAGTGTTGATCGCCCTCGGCCTCGGAGGCACGCGATACGAGAAACTCCAGCTGTTCCGGCCCGACGATGAGCCGTTGTCGTCAGACGCGACGGCGGTGTTGAACAATCTCGATTTCGCTCCCACGCCCACCGAACGGCTGTTAGGCGTGGTCGGGCTGACGCCGGGCCGGCTCGCGGTGGCGCTCGAGGAACTGCACGCGCGCCGCCTCGCTACCGGAGGCGGCGGGTGGTGGAACCGCCTCCCGTGAAATTGCCTCTTCCGTAGTCGCCGTCGCGCCGCTACGTTCGCAACGCCGCTTCCCCTCGGCCGTACCGGAGCACTTGTTTTGTGCCCGATCGTTAGGGAGATGCCGTGCGCCGCATTACCGCGGTGCTGGCGGCAGCACTGGCTGTCGCCGTTCTTGCCGGGTTCGCGCCCCCGGCCTCGGCCGTCACGGTCACGTACACCGAGCCCGTTGCGGGCCGCGTCACCGATCCGTTCCGTCCGCCGTCTACGCCCTACGGGCCGGGCAATCGCGGCCTCACCTATGCCACGCAACCCGGGTCTGCGGCGCGCGCCTCGGCGCCGGGGCGGGTCACCTTCTCAGGCCAGGTGGGTGGAGCGCTGCACGTCGTCGTGCGCCACGCCGACGGAGTCCGCACCAGCTATTCGTTCCTTAAGTCCACGGCCGTGCGCACTGGGCATGTCGTCGCCCAAGGCGACGAGATCGGCACCACCGGCGACTCCTTTCATTTTGGGGCCCGCATCGGCGACGCGTACATCGACCCGGCGATCCTGCTTGAAAGTGGGCCAGCCCGTGTCCATCTGATCCCCGACGGCGAGTTCAGCGAAAACGGCGCCGACAGCGACCACAGTGCCATGTGGAGGGTCGTCGCGGACCGCCTCGGCACGGTTGCGCGCACAGCTGTCGACTGGGCTCGCTCGGCGGCGGGCGAGGGGGCCGACGCTGCGGGCAATGCCATGATTTTCGGCACTCAACACCTGGTGACCTTCCTCGACCAGATCGTAAATCTCGGCGAATTCGCCGGCCCATTCGCGGCGCTTGCCGCCGCGTTGGCCGACATCCTTCAGGCGTTCATCGAACCGTGCACGCCACAAGACCAACCCGAGCGGGCGCGCGCGGGTCCCCGCATCGCGGTGTTCGTCGCTGGTCTCGGGTCGCACTCGGGTGGGCCCGGAGCGAGAGAGAACTTGTCGCAACGCTTCGACCACCTGAAGTACGGGCCAGCGAACACCTACGACTTCTCCTATCGCGGTGGCCGTCACCCCGAGAAGTACGAGGCCGGCGACACGGTGCGCGATTTGCGTGCGGATGCATCAGACCTGCGCGACCTGCTCGACCAAATATCCGTCGACCATCCCGGGGTTCCTGTCGACCTCATCGCGCACAGCCAGGGCGGGTTGATCGCCCGCGAGGCTCTAGCCGAGAAGTACGACGGCGCCGGCCACGCCTTGCCGCCGGTCGCGCACTTCGTCACCCTCGGCACGCCCCATCACGGCACAGACGGCGCCACCGCGAACGCGTGGTTGCGCTGGTCCATTGGTGGCCGGGCGATCCGCGCGTTAGCGCGGCGCTTCCACAAGCCCTTCGACCTCACTGGCCCGGGGGTGGCGCAACTGTCGGAGACCTCCGATTTCATCCGCGAGATCAACAGACGACCGCTGCGGCCGGGGGTGGCGTACACGTCGATCGCGGCGGCACGCGACCTCGTCGTACCCGCGCCGCGGGCACGCTTGCGGGGCGCCAGCAACGTGCTGGTCGACGTTGGCGGGTTAACCGACAGCCACAGCGCCCTTACCGAAGCCGAACCGGCGCAGCGCGAAGTCGCGCTCGCCGTAGCGGATGCACCTCCAACGTGTCAAAGCATCAGCACCACCGCGGCGCGCGCATTCACCGGCGTCGGCATCGCGAACGCCGAAGACGCGGCCGGTGCCGCGGCCACCGCACTCAGCGCCAAACCCGGCCCCTGACCCCAACCCCCAAAGGAGCAACATGAATCCTCGTACCGTTCGACTCACCCTTCTCGCCGCGCTGGCGGTCGCGGCGTGCGTGGCGCTCGCGTTGAATTTGTTCGTGCCATCCGTGCGCCGGGCCACCTCGGTGACGCCGACCAAGCCAAGCAACACGCCGGCGCGCGTTACAGAACGTTGGCGCGCTTCGTTCCCTGTCGAAGTGGTCGGCCTGCCCTCGGTTGACGAGCAAGGTGTGGTGGTAACTGCGGGCGAGTCCCAAACAATCGCCCTAAGTCCAAATGGCGACGTTCTGTGGACCACAGCGGTGGCCGGCGCGCTCGTGAATGCGCCGCGCCTTGACAGCGATCTCGTGTTGGTCGCGGCGAAACGCGCCGTCGTTGCGCTCAACCGAGCCTCAGGCGCCGTCGTGTGGTCGGCGCCCACGGCAGCCGACGGCGAAGACGACAATCGAGCCAACGAGCCGGTCGTCGCGGGGGACACGGTTGTTGCTACAACCGAGTCCGGCCGCGCGTACGGGCTCGACCGGGCCACAGGCGCGATTGTCTGGTCCGTCGAGTTGTCCACGGCGTCCACGGCGGAACCGGCCGCAGGTGACGGCGTCGTGGTAGTGGTCGGCATCGCGCAATGGAGGGCGCTCGACCCGGTCAACGGGGCGACGATCTGGAGCGGCGACCTGGGGCCATACGGCACGTCGTCGCCTGTGGTCTACGCCGATGGCGCCCGAAGCTTGGCCGCGGTAGCCACCGACGAAAAGGTGATCGCCGTCGACGCGCACTCCGGCGAGGCCGTGTGGCAGGCCGACGCCGACCAGAGCGAACTGTTCCAGGTGCCGACCGTCACCGCCGACCACGAACTGCTGGTGCCCGATCACTGGGGCCGCCTCGCCGCGTTCGACGCGCACGACGGTGCGTTCAAGTGGCGGGTCGACGGCCCAGACGGGGTCGCCGAATTCGGAGCGCCGGCCGTGCTTGGTCCGAAGCTCGTCGCCCTGTCCCTGGACGAAGGTGGTCCCCGCATTGCGGGCCCGAACGGATCGAGCCGGGTCGAAACCCCGAGTGCGGGCCACGGAGTGGCGGTCGCGCCCGATGGTCAGCTGATCGTCACCACCTGGGACGGGCCCGAGAACTACGTGGTCGCCTACCACCTCAAGGTGAGAAACGCGCCCTAGACCCGCTACTGTTCACTCCCGCTCGGCACCCCGTTGGGCGAAATCACGTGCCATCCGTGCACATTCGGTCGTCGGTTCTCGAATCGGCGCGTCACGGATGGATCTTCAACCGAACAAGGAGTTCACAAACGTGGCTGTAGTCACCATGAAGCAACTGCTGGAGGCCGGGGTTCACTTCGGTCACCAGACCCGGCGCTGGAACCCGAAGATGAAGCGTTTCATCCTCGGCGAGCGCAACGGCATCTACCTGATCGACCTGAACCAGACGCTCGAGCGCACCGCGGTCGCGTACGAGTTCGTCCGCGACCTCGTGGCCGACAACGGCACCATCCTCTTCGTCGGCACCAAGAAGCAGACGCAAGACCCCGTCGCCCGTTATGCCGCCGAGTGCGGCATGCCGTATATCAACGAACGCTGGCTCGGCGGCATGCTGACCAACTTCCAAACGATCCTTCAGCGGGTCAAGAAGATGCAGGACTACGAGCGGATGCTCGAGGCCGGCGACTTCGAGAACATGCCCAAGAAGGAAGCGCTGATCCTGCGCCGCGAGCTCATCAAGCTGCAGCGCAACCTGGGCGGTATTCGCGGCCTGAGCCGGCTGCCCGATGCCATCTTCGTGATCGACACGAAGAAGGAGCATCTCGCTGTCACCGAGGCAAACAAGCTGAAGATGCCGATCGTGGCAGTGGTTGACACCAACTGCGACCCCGACGTCATTCAGTACGTCATTCCCGGCAACGACGACGCGATCCGGGCCGGCAACCTTCTGTGCCGCGTCATTGCCGAAGCCGTCGACGAGGGCCGCTTCATCGCGAGCCGCCGGGCCCGCATCGCGGCCGAGGCCGCCGGTCCCGCCGCCATCGACGTCGAGCGCGACGAGGAAGAGCAGGCCAAGCGGGGCCAGCAGCAGGCCGAGGCCCGCCGCCAAGCCGCGCTGCAAGCCCAAGAGCGCGAAGCGCGTCTCGCAGCGCACACCGGCGCTCCGGCCGCTGAGGCCCCCCCGGTCGAGGCCGACGC
>JACCXE010000358.1 GCA_013697265.1 Actinomycetota bacterium
CCGCGGAACCGGCTGAACGGGCTGTGCCCGCGGAACCGGCTGAACGGGCTGTGCCCGCGGAACCGGCTGAACCGGCTCCGCCGGCCGAAGGGACGGAATCGTGAGCGCGACCCTCGAAGAAACCGCCGCCTCGTCGCACGACGACCACGGCGCCGGACACGACGATCACGGCGGCCACCCGCCGACGAACACCGGTGTGTCCAACGAGAAGATGGCCATGTGGGCCTTCCTCGGCTCCGAGTGCCTGCTCTTCGGTGCCCTCATCTCGACCTACCTGCTCTACCGGGGTCGCAGTGTGGTGGGGCCATATCCCAAGGATGTCTACGACATCCCGTTCACATCGGTGTCGTCGTTCGTGCTGCTGATGAGTTCGCTCACGATGGTGCTGGCGCTTGCGGCGATTCAGCGCCGCGACGAACGCCGCCTTCGGGTGTGGCTGCTCGCCACGGCGCTGCTTGGCGCCACGTTCATCGCTGGCCAGATCTATGAGTTCACCGGCTTCGTGCACCACGGCCTCACGATCCATACGAACCTGTTCGGGTCGAGCTTCTTCGTGATGACGGGCTTCCACGGCGTGCACGTCACCCTCGGCATCGTGATGCTGCTCACACTCTGGGGCATGTCGATGCGGGGCCAGTTGGGGCCGGAGAAGACCGAAACAGTCGAGATCGTCGGCCTGTACTGGCACTTCGTCGACATCGTGTGGATCGTGATCTTCACGGTCGTCTACCTGATCAAATAGTTACGTAAGGGACTGGCCATGACTGCAGTTGACACGCACATCGATCACAGTCACGACGACGAGCATGCGCACGAGCACCCGAGTGAGTGGGTCTACGTCAAGGTCGCACTGTTCCTCGCGGGGCTCACCGGCATCGAAGTGGCACTGTCCTACAACGAGATTGGTGGCGAGAAGGGCACCGTTGCGCTGTTGCTCGCGCTGGCCGGGGTGAAGTTCTTCACGGTCGTCATGTACTTCATGCACTTGAAGTTTGATCACCCCTACTTCCGTCGGCTGTTCGCAACCGGGTTCGTGCTCGCGGTCTTCTGCTACATCGCCTACCTGTCGACGCTGAACGTCTTCAGCCGGTGATGTTCGCCAAGGTCAACCCTTGGCAATTTCACGCGCACCCCGAGGTATGGGTGCTGATGGTCGGCATCATCGTGGCGTACTCGTACTTCCTTGTGCGCGTCGGCCCTACGGTCGACCGCACCCGCGCTGATGGCACCGTTGAACCACTCGTCACCAAGCGACAGGTCTTTCAGTTCTCGGCCGGGATGCTGTTTCTCTGGATGGGCGCCGACTATCCCGTCCACGACATCGCTGAGAAGTACTTGTTCAGCGTGCACATGTTCCAGCACATCCTGTTCTCGCTGCTCGCTCCCGGGCTGTTGTTGCTCGGCGTGCCCGGCTGGCTGCAGCGGCGCCTGTGGGGCGCGGGGCGGCCGGCGGCGATGCTCAAGGTGCTGGCCCAACCGTTGGTCGCCGGCGGGCTTTACACGGTGTGGCTCGTGTTCTCGCACTGGCCCGTCGCGATGGATGCCGCGCTCCGACACGAGCCGGTGCACTTCCTCATGCACTTGGCGCTGTTCTCCACGGCGGCGCTCATGTGGTTCCCGGTGCTAAACCGCAACCCGGACCTGCCCATGCTCAGCCCGGTCGGGCGCATGGTCTACGTGTTCTTGCAGTCGGTGATGCCGACCGTGCCCGCCGCATTTTTTACCTTCGCCGATGGCGTGATCTACCGGTTCTACGCCCACGTGCCCCGTCCCTTCCAGATCACGGCCGTGTCCGACCAGCAGTTGGCCGGGGCGATCATGAAGGTGTGGGGCGCCATGATCCTGTGGCTCGTGATCGGTGTGATGTTCTTCCGCTGGACTGCGGCCGACGAAAAGGCGCGCATCGCCCGTCGCCGGGTGTTGACGTGGGACGAAGTGCAGACCGAGCTCGAGCGCACCCAAGCCCCGACCGGCGGATGAGGCTGCGCCGACGCGCCGTGGCGTTGGCTTTGGCAGCCGTGCTGGTCGGGGCTTCGGCCGCCTGCGGTGGCGGCGGCAAGAGCAACGGCGCCGGCGGCGGGTCGGGTCGCCGGGCCGAGGTGAACACCAAGGCCCCGCTGTTCACAACCCGTGACCTCAACGGCAACAAGGTCGCGCTCAAAGACTTTCGCGGCAACCTCGTGGTCTTGAACTTCTGGGCCTCGTGGTGCATCCCGTGCCGCAAAGAGTTCCCGCTGCTGGCCGAGGCCGACAAGCTCGACCGCGTCGCGGTGCTCGGCGTGGTCTTTAACGACACCGAGTCGAACGCCAAGAAGTTCATGGCCGAAAACGGCGGCACCTGGCCCGGGCTCAAAGACGACGGCAGCATCGCCAAGGCGTACCGGGTCGGCCCCGGCATTCCGGCCACGATCGTGATCGGCTCCGGCGGTCTCGTGCTCGTGCGCCACATCGGCGAACTGCGTTCCTTGGCCGACATCCGCCCCGGCCCAACCACGACCACTACGACGACGGCTGAGTCGTGAGCGTCACGCTCGTCGACGTCCGCCGCCTCGCCTTGGCTCTGCCCGAAGCGGTCGAAGGCGAGGCCAAGCAGTTCGGCGTCGGCGTGATGGTCAAGGGCAAGTCGAAAGGCTTCTGCTGGAGCTGGCTTGAGCGCGTCGACCCGAAGAAGGGCCGCGTGCCCGACCCCGACGTGCTCGTGGTGCGCGTCGACGCTGAGCACGAGAAGTTCGCCCTCTGCAAAGCCGAGCCCGACAAGTTCTTCACCGAGGATCACTACAACGGCTACGCGGCCGTGATGGTGCGTCTCGCCGCCATCGACGCCGAGGAACTCGCCGAACTGCTCGTCGACTCGTGGCGTCTCACCGCAGCCAAATCGCTCGTCGCCGAATACGACGCCGCGCATTAGCCGCGCCGTCGATCGCGGCCGCGCACTTGATGTGACGCGTTCGGTCATTCCCGGTCTCGCCTAGCGGGGTCGCGTGGGTTCGGGTGGTAGCCAGTCGCGGCGGCCGGGTGGCCCGGTGATGCGCCAGCCGAGCAAGGTCTTCATGCGGTGGTGGCCACGGCAAAGGCGAACAAGATTGTCGAGTTCTGTCGGGCCCTGCTTACCGAATTCCCATATGTGGTCGATCTCGAGACCTTTGGTTTGGTCACAGCTGCCGACCGAGCATGTGGGGTCGCGGGCTTCGAGGCCACGACGGGTTTTGGCGGGAATGTGACGCTTCACGGAAGTGATGGCGCGGACGTCGTCGCCCTCGAGCACGACGCCGTGGATATCGGCATCGACAAGCAACGAGCGGGCGACGGTGACGGGGATCGGGCCGTAGCCCTCGACTTCGCAGCGTTCGCCGGGCAGTACGTGGCCGCGCACGACGGCGGCGGCGTCGGCGCGTAACGTCAACGCCGCCTTCGCCCGCTTCGGTTGTGGCGCGACGCCAAGCAGCGTGTTGAGAAGCGCGTCGATCGCATATGCGGCGGGGTTTTCCTCGTTGCCATCGCGGCGGGCTTGCCGGAACAGGCGTTCGCGTTCGTCAGCGAAGCTGCTCATGAACCGCGCGCCCTCGTCTAATGGCATCGAGAACCCGCCGCAGAAGGCGCCGTCTTTGGTCCACGTGCGCAGGTGCCGGTCGGCGTGGGCGCGCCGGTAACGAGACATGGCGTCTTCTTCCGACAGCCGGGCCTGCGCCAATCGTTCCGCCGCATCGCGCAAACCTTTGAACCCCTTACGTTTCGCGACGTCGAGCAGTTCGGCCTCGTCATCTGCGTCGGCAGAAGCGATTACACCGGCCTGCGCGCCCGACAGGTTTCCCCGTCGCAACTCGTCTTCGGTCTTGGGTCGGTCGCGCAACTTCTTCGCTGCGGTCAGCGTGGCCGCGGCCGCACCACCCGAGACTCCGGTCTCGTGGGCCAGCTGATCCGCCGCGCTCTTATGGCCCTCACGGCGATGCGCGCCCGTTGCTTCGACCGCGCCGGCCACGATCATCGACCCGGCCTGCGCCAACTTCTGGCAGCGGGCATACAGACGACCCATCGCCAACAAGTCATCCGGGCCGAGGTCGTGCACGTCGAGCGAATCGTTCGCCGATTCCAACGCCGACACGGCGACACCGACCCA
>JACCXE010000361.1 GCA_013697265.1 Actinomycetota bacterium
GGCCTGCACCCCCCACGCACGCACAACAGCTACCCCCACGGGTACGACCAGGTGGCCCAGCTGTTCGATCATCCGGCCGCGCCCGACTTGTGCGTGCTGCACTCCGCCTCGCACTACTGGGGCGACCAGGGCGGCCACATCGGCGAGCACGGCTCGATCGACGTGATCCAGGCCCGCGCCCCGTTCGTGATCGCCGGCGCCGGTGTGGCCCGGCTCGGCATGGTGAATCGGGCGTGCCGCCTCGTCGACATCGCTCCGACGATCGCCGCGCTGTTAGGCGTGGGGCCGATGATCGGCGCCGACGGTGAAGTGCTCGTCGACGTGCTCGACGACTCGACGCGGCCCCAACACGTGGTCGGTTTGTTGTGGGACGGGACGAACCCCAACGTGCTCTACGACCTGGCCGACAACGGCGGAGCGCCGAACGTCGCGCGTCTCATGGCGATGGGCACCTCGTTCAAGTACGGCGCCATGAGCAACCTGCCCACAGTCACGCTCGCAAACCACTCGTCAATCATCACGGGCGCGGCGCCCGGCCACCACGGCATCCTGCACAACGCCTGGTACGACCGGTCGCGGGGCGAACAGATCATCACCAACTCGCCCGCCACGTGGGCCGGCGCCCGCGATTGGTTGTGGCCAAGCGTAGAGACAATCCACGAAACGGTGCAGCGAGCCAACGCCGACGCGTTCACCGTGTCGATCAATGAACCATGCGACCGCGGCGCGTCGTGGTCGACCTTCGACGACATGCGCAACGGCATCTACGAACGTCCCGCCATCCCCGAAGAGCTTCCCTTCTCCACCGAGCGCTTCGTGCGCCCGTTCAAGGACTACCGCTGGTCGTCCAAGGTCGATCACCTCGGGATGGAGCACGCCGTGCGCATCTGGTCGGGCGACGGGCCCAAGCCCGCATTCATGTGGTGCAACTTCACGCTTACCGACGCCGCCTTCCACGAAGGCGGCCCGCACTCCGACATCGCACGTGCATCGATCGCCGACACCGACGCCCGCCTCGGGGCCATCCTGGACGCCGTCGAAGCCGCCGGCGCGCTGGACCACACCGCGTTCGTGCTCGTGGCCGATCACGGAATGGAAGAGGCCGATATCACTTGCACGGGCGACTGGGACGCCGCGTTGCGCGATGCCGGACTCACCTTCCGCGATGAGGCCTACGGCTTTTTGTACCTCGACGTGTAGCGCTGGAGTGCTACGCCTGACCAGATCAACTCCACGACACCGAAGGGCCACGCGCCAGACAAGAAGCCGTAAACGCTCGACAGCGCGCATCCCAGCGCGAACCCGAGAATGAACCGCCGGCCGCGCCGCTCGAGCGCGTACATCACCATCATGAATGTGACGGCGCACACGCCGTAGAGGGTGACCAACACGATCAGATCCTGGTGAGCTTGGCCAAAAGATCAGCCTCGGTCCCCGATTGCCTGGGGATGGCAATTCGAAGGCACAGCAGCCAGCCGCCGACGCCGACCAAGAGCCCCAGGGGGAACACGACGGCCTGCGCAGTGTCGACCGACACCACGAGCGTGGCGACCACGAGGGGCGAGACGGTGAGCATGGTGCCGAAGACGACGGCCAGCGACGCGAGACCGCCGGCCGAGCCACCGCCGCTGCCCCCGCTGCCGAAGATGTTTCCGCGGCCGACGTCGGGCATCGGGAACGGCGCGCGCACACTCGCGATCGCCGAATAGCCCGACGCGACACCGAGCACCGCGGCCATGAGCCCGATCGCGGGCAGCGCACCCGACGGGCTGCGAGTGAACGCCACGAGCGCGGCGAGCAACAACAAACCGAGTGGCACGGTGATCAACGCCCGCGCCAGCGTGCGGGCGAGGAGTTCGGTGCGAGTGGGCACCGCGGCGACGACGTCGGCCCAGAACCGGTCGCCGTCGAAGCCAAACAGGTTCGGATTGGCACCCGCCGTGAGCATCGGCAAGGCCGCGAGGAGGCACAGGCGTGGCCCGGCAGTCGATGCGTCGCCAAGGCGCAATAAGGGGAACAGGGCCGGAGTGAGCAGCCCGAGCAGCGCGGCGCGCCGGCGCGGTTCGCGCCACGAGTAGCGCAACTCCTTGGCGACGATGCCGCCGAGCGCGTTCTTGGGCAAGCCGACTACGGCCCAGGGAAATAGTGCGGTGCGCACGGCACGTTTCGACCTCCCACCGGTAGCCGGGTTCGTAGTGGCGGCCTGGATCGCCCGCCACCACAGCGCCACGACCCCGGCGATCAAGCCCGCCGTCGCCAGCAGTCCGAGCGCGGGCGCGACAAACGACTTCGTCTGTGCGCCGTGGATCGCTTGAGCGCCCCACCCGGTCGGCAACCAGCGCGCGATACGGCGCGTGACGATCACGAAGTCGGACTGCGGGTCGGTCGAAAACCGACCCGACTCGTCGGTGAACCGACCGTTCAAAAGCTGGAGGCCGCCGTTGATGACAAGGGCGAGCAGCGGGCCGACGAACAGTGCGACGTCGCGCCAGCGCCGCTTGCTTGTGGCGGCCGACAACGTTGTGCTCACGAGGCGGCTCAGTGCCATGCACAACAAAAACTCCAACGCGACGACGACTGCGACCGGTATCGCTCCGAGCCCCATGGGCGCGGTGCCGACGAACACGCCGAGCAGCACGAGCGCGGTGAACACGCCGCCGGGCCCGACCGCGGCCGACAACAGCAGCCCGGGCATGAGTTGTCTGCCCGTCAGCGGGAAGGCCGAGAGCCGGTCGATGTCAAGGGTGTTGTCTGACGCCAAAGCCAGCAACGGCGCTACGACCCATCCGAGGAGCAATACGAAGAACACCACGGCGGCGACGTCGGACGACGTGGCGTCGGTTGTGGTGCGTAGGGCAACGAGCGCGAGGAACGTGAGCGCTCCCAACCCGAAGGCGAACAGCAGCGACGCGATCAGCGCCAACGCTGATCGCCGTCCGCCGCGCTTGAGCCCGCCCCGCAGCAGGGCGAGCTTCAGGGAGACGAGGTGTCTAACCATGCCAGGGCGCTGGTGTCGTCGGGCGCGGCGCCCACCAGCTCGAAAAACACGTCCTCGAGGCGTTTGCCGCCAAGCAACTCGTTGGTCGGCCCCGACGCGACAAGCCGTCCGGAACTGATGACACCGATGTGGTCGCAAATGCGCTCGACGGTCTCCATCACGTGGCTACTGAAGACGACGGTGCCCCCCGTCTCGGTGTAGCGCTCGAGCACGTTGCGAATCGTGCGCGATGAAATCGGGTCGACGGATTCGAACGGTTCATCGAGGAACACGACCCGCGGCGCGTGCAGCAGCGCGCACGCGAGAGCGATCTTCTTGCGCATACCTTGGCTGTAGTCGATGACGAACGTGGCGCGGTCGTCTGCGAGCCCGAGCACGTCGAGCAGTTCGTCGGCTCGCGTTCGCGTCGTGGCCGGGTCCATCCCTCGCAGCAGGCCGTTGTAGCTGAGCAACTCGTCGGCCGAGAGACGATCGAACAGGCGCAGGTCCTCGGTCAGCACACCGATCCGTGCCTTGGCCGCGACCGGGTCGGACCACACGTCGTGATCGCATACCTCGACGCTGCCCGCATCGGGGCGCAGTAGGCCGGTGGCCATCTTGAGCGTGGTGCTCTTGCCCGCGCCGTTCGGGCCGACCAAGCCGAAGAAGGATCCGGTCGGCACATCGAGGCTCAGCCCGTCGACGGCGCGCTTGTCCTCAAACGACTTGGACAGCGACCGGAGAGAAACGGCGGGAGCTGCGAGCTGCTTCGCCTGACGCCCGCTCGCGCGTAACGGTTGACCCCGTCTCGCCCGCTCGCTCGCCACGCCGCGACTGTACGGGCGATCCGGCAAACCGTTTGCCGCCGCCGGTCAGCTCTCGGCGTCGGCACCCAACATGGTGCGAATGAACGCATCGTTGTCGGGACCGTTCCAGATCTCGATGTAGTCCTCGTCGGACCAGTCGGCGCGTTGTGCGACATTTCTCGCGGCGCCGCGTCCCACGAGCCAACGCAGCCGCGGCGCCTCAGTGCTGATCGTGGTCGAGATGCATTCTGCGACTTCATCAGCGGTTGAGCCGTGCGAGAGGTCGGCCATGATCGTCGCGCCGAGCCGGTTGCGTATCTTCTTGTACGGACCGGTCGGCGGCGTCAGGTCGGTCTTGCCCCAGATCGCCGTGAGGATCGCGCCCGGCTCGACCATCGCCACACGCACTCCGAAGGGCGCCACCTCTATCGCCAACGCCTCGGTCGCCGCCTCCAACGCCCACTTCGACGCGCAGTACGGCGCCATGCCCGGGAACGACAGCAGTCCGGCCTGACTCGTCACGTTGACGATTGTGCCGCTCGCCCGTTCGCGCATCGACGGCAGCACCGCCTTGGTGCATCGCAAGGCGCCGAAGTAGTTCGTCTCCATGATCCGGCGGAACGCGTCGAGGTCGGTTTCCTCGGTCACCCCGCCGCTGCCGCCCAGTCCGGCGTTGTTTACAAG
>JACCXE010000084.1 GCA_013697265.1 Actinomycetota bacterium
CTCTTGAACGGGCGCAGATGGCGGGCCTCGATACCGAAGTGCAGGAATCCGGCCGCGGCCTGGGCCACGGCCAACGCGTCGGCGTCGAAGTAGTCGGTGCCGCCCAAGGTGCGCGCCTCGATGAGGCCGTATTTGCTCAGTTCGTTGACCCGGGCCTCGGTCAGACCTGTGGCCACCACGAGCTCTTCGACTGTGAGCGCAATGTCGCCCGGGTCGACTTCCTCGTCGGAGAGCTCGGGCGGCGTCGGGGTGCGCCGACGCGCGGCCGGTGTGATTACGGCGTCGCCGGCCGGGCTGGCCGACACGGGCGAGCGGCGCACTTTGGTGGCGATCGGCGTCGGCTGCTCGTCGTCGACGGGATACAGCGGGACGCGGGGCGGAACCTGGGTCGGCCCGGGTGAGGGGGTCGCCGTTGGCGTGATCGGCGTGGGAGCCATGGCGACCGCGGTGGGGTGGTTGGCGCTGACCGGCTCGCGTTCGTCACCGTCCTCATCGCCTGGCGTTACTTCGTTGCCGAGACGGCCCCGAATCACCTTGAGCGGCAAGAAGTTCTCGCGCTGCTGGCGCAGGATCCACTTCAGCCGTTCCACGTCGGTTTCGTAGAACTTGCGGTATCCCGACGGCGTCCGCTCGGGGTCGATGAGGCCTTGGCTTTCAAGAAAGCGAATCTTGGAGATCGTGACATCGGGGAACTCCGCGGTGAGCAGCGACAGCACTTCACCAATGGAGAGATACGACCGGTCGTTCATTGCTCGCTCATTGGGCGCTCAGGAACGCGAGGCGGTACTTGCCAATCTGGACCTCGTCGCCCGAGACCAGCGGCGCGTCGTCAATGCGCTCGCGGTTCAGGTAGGTGCCGTTGAGCGATCCGGTGTCGCGCAGCGTGTAACGGCCGTCGAGACGGTGCACCTCGGCGTGGCGGCGCGACACCGTGATGTCGTCGAGGAAGATGTCGCTATCGGGGTGCCGGCCGGCCCGGGTGACTTCGGCCTCAAGGGCAAACCGCTCCCCCACGTTCGGACCCCGCCGCACCACGAGCACAGCAGCGCCGGACGCAAGATCGCCGCCAGCGAGTGCAAGGTCGTCGTCTTCGGGATCGGCGGCCGCGCCGACAACCGCGATCGAAGCGGTTGCCTGATCGGCGGGAGCGTCGGCCAGGCGACCGCCACACGCCGCGCAAAACGTTCCGCTATCGGTGTTGCGGTGTCCGCAGTGTCTACATTCCACCCGTCGAGCGTAGCGAACCCGGAACCCTCAACCTCAGGTGGAGATCTCAGCGCTGTAGGCGGCGGCGTCGAGCAGCCCTTCGTCGTTGCCCGGACCGGCCTCAATAACGAACATCCAGCCCTCGCCGTAGGGGTCTGTATTGACTTGTTCAGGGTTGTCGGCCACGCCCCCGTTGATCTCTACCACCACGCCAGAAACGGGGGCGTAGATCTCGGAGACCGACTTGGTCGACTCGACCTCGCCGCACACTGCCCCAGCCGTGACCTGGGCGCCGACCTCGGGCAGGCCGACGAACACGACGTCGCCGAGCGCGTCTTGCGCGAAGTCGGTGATGCCTACGCGCATCCGGTCGCCCTCGGTGCGCACCCACTCGTGATCCGACGTGTACTTGAGGTCCTCGGGAACGTTCACGGCGTGAATCTAGTTATCCGGTTTACCGGTGCGGAACTTCGGCGGATTGGTAAGTGCGGGCGCCTCGAGCTTGGCGACGCGCTGCAGGTCTACGGCCACGCCCCGCAGTGATGACAACACGTCCATCACGCCGCCGGGGATCTTGAGGCCACCCTCGAGGGTGGCCGCCGGCCCGATCGCGTTGACCGTGTACGGCGCTCGAATCGAGATGCCGTCGACCGTGATCGCGTCGTCCCGTGTCCCGAATGCGGTGCCGGCGCCGATACGACGACCGTTGATCGCGATGGCCTCGGCGCCGGCGTCGCGCAACTCTTGGACGATGTCGATCATCGTGTCGTAGAGCAGCGCGTTCTCGGGGTCGTCTATCCGCACGGTGAGCCCGGGGCCCGACACCGGCGCGGTGCCCGCCAACACCCTCAGCGCTCGCAGCTGCGACTCGGCCGCTGCGACCGAGGCCGAGTCGGCCTGCTGCGAGTTACGCAGCTGCACGAGCTGCAGCTTCAGATTCGAGATCTCGTCGCGCAGCGCGTCAGCCTCCGTGGTAAGCCCGGCGAGGATGCGGGTGAGGTCGCCCTCGTTCTCGGCCTGCAGCCGGTTCTTGAACGCCTCAGACCCTCGGAGCTGACCGACGGCAAGGAACCCGACCAGTCCGGTCACGGCCAACACCAAAAGGATGGACCCGATCCGCTGAGCTGAAGTGCGGGTCGCTCCCGCGGGTAGGCCATCGTCGATGGGAGCGGTGGTGGCGGTCATCGACTAACCCCCGAAGACACGACGGCGCAGCGCGGCGACGTTCTGGAAAATGCGCACGCCCAGCACGACCACGACCGCCGTAACCAGATCCACCCCGAGCTGGTCGCCCACCCAGACGATGGCGACCGCCACGATCGCGTTCGCCGCGAAGGAGACCACGAAGATCCGATCGTTGAACGTGTGCTCGAGATAGGCGCGGATCCCGCCGAGGGAGGCGTCGAGCGCGGCCACGACCGCCATGGCCACGTAACGGCCGAGCTCTTGGGACACTGTCGGATGAAACGCCACTGCGAGCAGGGCGCCCATGAGCAGGCCGAGTAGCGCGAACACCTACGACCCTCCGGGTGTGGCGACGTCGATGCCGACGCGGCCCGCGTAGGCGGGCACCGTCAGGTTGCCGTTCTTGCGGGTTGAAAAGCCGAGACCGAACAGTGTGTGCCAACGGCGCATCCGCACCGCGATCTCGCTACGGCCGAACGCGGTCGAGTCGGCCCCGATCGCGTCGAGCCGATAAGGGGGCGACAAAGGCCGAAAGTTCACGACAATCGTCTCGCCCGCGGCGCGGATCGATGTGGTGGCCACCACGCGGTTGCCGTTCACCGCGATCGCTTCAGCCCCGGCTGACCACAACGCGTTCACGAGCAACTGCAAATCGGTGTCGGAGATTCGGTAGGCGCTGGCGTCGCGGATGTCATCGGGGATGGTGCTGGCGTCGCTCACCTTCACCCGAAGGCCGCTGCCGGTGACACCCGAGGCGCCGGCTTGGGCCGCCAGCGCGGCTTGCGCCTTGGCGTCGTCGGCCGCGACGTCGTTTTGCCGACTGAGCTTGCGCTGCTCATCGTTGAGCTGGCCCCGAAGTTTGCGCACCGCCTTGTCGAGGTCGTCCATCGTGGACCGGCGCTCCTGGATCAGGGAGATCAGGCGCTCCTTGCGGGGCTGCTCGGCCACCTTGGTGGCCGACGCCGACTGGGCGGCGGTCACGAGTAAGAACCCGAGAAGCGCGAGCACCACAACGAGTGCCGGGGAAGTTTTACGAGGCACAGAAAGAGAAGTTACCTAACCACTACACGCAGAGGCCGCGCATACGGCCCGCATGGGGCGAGCGAAGCGAGGGGCCCCATGCTTGGGAGGAGGGTGGGCCTGCGGGGTGCCCGCCCGGGAAAAAGA
>JACCXE010000381.1 GCA_013697265.1 Actinomycetota bacterium
TCAGATCCGGCCTCGGGCTCGCTCATGCCCTGGCTCCAGATCTCGTCGCCCCGCAGCATGGGACGAATGAACCGGACCTTCTGTGCCTCAGTGCCGTAGGTCATGATCGCCGGCGCGATGTTGGCGACGCCGATCGCGTTCACCGGCCCCGGCGCGCCCACCCGTGCCATCTCCTCGTTGTACGCGAGCTGGTCGTCGAGCGACGCGTCCCGTCCCCCGAATTCCGACGGCCAGGCCGGCGCCGCGTACCCCGCGTCGAACAACGCGGCGTTCCACTCGCGACGAGACTCGAACGAGTCGTTGTGCGAAGGAATGGTCTGTGACTCGAGCCACCCGCGCAGTTCGGCGCGAAAGTCCGACAAGGACTACGTGTGCTTGACGAGGGGGATGTTGTAGAGCCGCGACCAGTTGTCGCCGCAGATCTTCACCTTGGACGACTCGGGGTAAGGCATCTTGTCGAAGGTGTCGACGGCGTGGGGGAACATCGAGTCGCCGTGTGGGTAGTCGGTCGAGAACACGACGTTGTCGTCGCCGAACGTGTCGAAGTACGGCTGCGCCGTTTCCTCTTCGGCTTCAATACCGATGAAGCACTGGCGCCGGAAATAGTCGCTCGGCTTCATCGTGAGGTCGGGCGCGTCCGTTGCGCCCACCCACTCGTAGTGCTCGTCCAACCGGTGCAGCAGCCATGGCGCCCACGAACAGTTGCCTTCGAGCAACCCGACGCGCAGGTTCGGGAAGCGCTCGAGCACGCCGCCGCCCGTCAGGCACACCGTCACGAATTGGATGGCCAGCGGCTGGTTGAACGTGTGCCACAACATCAGGCTGTCGAGCGGTGCCAACGAGAAGTCGGGCTTCAGGTAGGTCTGGCCGCCACCGTGGAAAGTGATTGGCACGTTGAGCCGCTCGATCTCTTCCCACAGTGGGTCGTAGACGGGGTGATGCCACGGCCGGTTATTGACGCAGCCGGGCGCGAGGAAGACCGCTTTGAAGCCGAGCTCCTCGACCGCGCGACGCGCTTCGAGCACGGCGCCGGGCACGTCGTGCGGCGCGACCATCGCCGCGCCGAACATCCGGTCCGGTGCGCCATCGCACATGTCCTTGATGTAGTCGTTGTAGGCGCGCGCGATGGCGGACGCGAACGGCGGCTCGAGCCCGTCCGAACCGATCGACTCGGACGAATCGAGGCCCAGCACGAACAGCCCGCGGGACGGGAACAGCACCGCCAGGTCGAGCCCTTCGAGGTCCATCGCCGCCACCTGTGACGCGGCGTCCCAACCGGCCGACTCGGGCGCGGCGTAGACGTTTTCGTGCTCGGGCCGCCAACCTCGGCGGGGGGCGTCGATGGCTTGGGGATTCACGGCGCCGAGGCGCAGCAGCGTGTGGTTCTTCACTCGTACGCGCATGTCGCGGGTGATCTCGGTCAGACCTTGGGGCGCCGCGTGCAGGTACTCCGGCGCGATGTAGCGCTGCCACAGGTCGGGCGGCTCCATCACATGGAGGTCGCTGTCGGCGATTACGGAGTCTCTGAGCGCCATGCTCAGACCGTATCTAACACCGGCGTCACTTTGCGCCGCACCGTGTCCCCCAGCCCGCGTTCTGCGCCACCGAAATGCCGTCGCCGGCCCCAAAATTCGCGAAATCACGGCGGTTTGGTGGCGCAGAAACACCGCTGGCGGACCCGGACGGCGCGGGACGGGGAAGCGTTCTAGTCGAGGGTGATGCCGAAGGTTTCGGCGGCGACGTTTAGGGCCTCGTTGGCGGCGGGGACGCCTGCATACACGGCGACCTGCATCAGCACTTCGACCAACTCCTCTTGCGAGATGCCGAGGTTGCGGGCACCCATGAGGTGCCCGCGCAACTCGCCGGTCTTGCCAAGCGCGGCGAGCATCGCCACGGTGATCAAGGACCGGTCGCGGATCGGCAGCGCGTCGCGCGACCAGATCTTGCCGAACGCCGTTTCGGCCACCCAGGTGAAGAACTCGGGCGCCAGCTTGTTCACGGGACGGGGCGTGCCCCCCGTAGCCATCTGAGGCCACAGCTTCGTTTGGATCTCGCGACCCATCGCCAAATCGTCTGTCATCAGTCGACTCCTTCGAAGAGATTGACGGTGCAGACGCTGCCGCCACC
This sequence comes from Actinomycetota bacterium, assembly GCA_013697265.1. GTDB lineage: Bacteria > Actinomycetota > Acidimicrobiia > Acidimicrobiales > JACCXE01 > JACCXE01. The sequence continues at coordinate 2,128 of JACCXE010000381.1, forward strand.
AACACAGTGCGCCAGCCCGATGCGGGCGCCTTCCACTTGCCGTGCGCCGGCATCGCCGCGCAGTTGCACCACGATCTCGTGCACCATCGCCGCGCCCGTTGGCCCGCCCGGATGGCCACGGGCGATGAGTCCGCCGTCGGTGTTGAACGGGATTCGCCCACCGAGCGACGTCTCGCCCGCATCGACCAGCTTGTCGCCCTCGCCCGGCTCGCAGAACCCGAGCAACTCGTAGTACTCGAGTTCCTCGTTCGCGAACGCGTCGTGGCACATCGCCAACGACACGTCGTCGGGCCCGACGCCGGCCTGCTCGTAAGCCTCGTTCGCAGTTGTCTGGGTCATCGTGGCCGGGCCGACGACCGGACCCAGAAACGCGTGCCCGGGCGAGTAGGCCTCGCTTTGTGCCGCCGACGACATCGGGCGCACAACCCGCCGGTCGGGTTGGTGGGCGCGCACCCACTCTTCGCTGGCCACGATGATCGCAGCGGCACCGTCGTCGGCCGGGCACGACATCATCGCGGTAAGCGGCTCGGCGATCATGCGCGACGCCAACACCTCTTCGGCGGTCACAACGTGGTCAGGCTGACGGTGCGACAGCGGGTTCAACGCGCCGTGATTCCAGTTCTTCGCCGCAATCTTGGCGAAGGTCTCGGGCGTGGTGCCGTAGTCGTGCATTCGACGCTGCGCCCACATTGCGAAGAACGCGGCAGGCAAGATCGATGCGTCCAACTGGTCGCGCCCGGCGCCCCGGCTCTGATTGCCGCCGGCGACGCGCGCCGCGGTCATCTCGGTCATCTTGTCGAAGCACAACGCCATCGCGACCTCGGCCCGACCTGAAGCGACGGCCCATGCGGCTTCGCGATAGGCGAACAAGCCGGTGGCCGACGCGTTCTCGATGTGGGTGACGGGAAGTCCGGTGAGGCCGAACTCCTTCACCGCCTTCACGCCAACCTGGTGGGCAAGGCCGAGGTAGCCGACGAACACCTCGTCGATGTCGGCCAGGGTCATGCCCGCGTCG
>JACCXE010000409.1 GCA_013697265.1 Actinomycetota bacterium
GGTGCCCGTCGGGTCAACACCAACGGTGTCGGCCAGCAACTCGAGGTCGAAGCCTTCCTTGCGGACCCGCAGGTCGATGTAGAGCACCGTGACGATCGCGGCGAGCACGGGCGTGGTGAGGGTGGAGCCGATGATGCTTCCGAACGCGCGGGCCACGTCGACCGCGGGGTCGTTGTTCGCGAAGAACACGCCCGAGGCCAACGCGCCAATGGCGCCGCCCACGATCGACGTCAGCAGCGTGCCGATCAGCAGCACGCCTGCGACCGGCCACCAGCGGCCTTTGACGAGGTCGCGGGAACGGCGAAGCGCCTTACGGCCGCGCACGCCCTCGAGCATCAGCGCCGGCGTGGTGACCGCGAATGCGCCGTAGAGCCAGATGCCGGGAATGACACACAGGATCAGGCCGCACGCGATCACGAAGTTCTTGATGATCGTGAGCCACAACAGCGAGCGCAGGCGCTTGAGCGCGTAGCGCAGGCTTCCCTGCCACGTTTGTTCTTCGCCCAGGTAGGCACCGCCGATCGCCCGGAAGCAACCGGCCGAGGCGATTTCACCCATGATCAGCCCGATGATGGAAACGAGCGCAATGCCCACGGCGTAGGCCGCGAGTTTCCCGCCGTCGACGTTCGTCGAGTCGACCGTGGTCGATCCGAATGTGGTCGACGTGTTCTCGAAGTCCGAAGGAGTCGACGCCCGCAGCAGCGCCACGAGGATCTGGGTCGGCACGGTCACGAACAACACGATGCGCACGAGCGTGCCGAAGTTGTTGCGGTAAAGCTTGATGGCGACGTCGAGAATTTCCCCCACGCGCAACGGGCGGAGGGCGACCGGTTCCACCCCGGCAGCGTACCCAGGGCGAACCGGCACGCTCGCTGAGGCGCGTTCTAGGGTGGCCGCATGAAAGTTGACGGTGGACTTGGATTCGGCGGATCGACCGACGGCGTCGGCGCACAGGCGAAGGCCCAGGAGGAAGCGGGCTACGACGGCATCTGGACAGCCGAGACCAGTCACGATCCGTTCTTCCCGTTGCTGCTCGCAGCCGAGCACACCGACACGATCCAACTCGGTACCGGTATCGCGGTGGCCTTCGCCCGCAGCCCCATGACCACGGCGATGACCGCCAACGACTTACAGCTCGCCTCGAAAGGCCGCTTCCTGCTCGGCCTCGGCAGCCAGATCAAGCCTCACATCGAAAAGCGCTTTTCGATGCCGTGGTCGCACCCAGCGCCACGCATGCGCGAGTTCGTGCTCGCGATGCGAGCGATCTGGGACACCTGGAACAACGGCAGCAAACTCGAGTTCAGCGGCGAGTTCTATCGCCACACGTTGATGACGCCGTTCTTCAACCCCGGCCCCAACCCATACGGCCCGCCCAAGGTATTCCTCGCCGCGGTCGGCGAGAAGATGACCGAGGTCTGCGGCGAAGTGTGCGACGGCATGTTGGTGCACGGCTTCACCACCGAGCGCTACATCCGCGAGGTAACGCTGCCTGCGCTCGAGCGGGGGATGAAGGCCGGTGGCCGCAGCTCCACGGACTTCGAACTGTCGATTCCCGCTTTCGTAGTTACGGGCGGCAACGACGAAGAGATGGCCAAAGCGGACACTGCGGTGCGGGCCCAAATCGCGTTCTACGGATCGACGCCCGCGTACGCGACGGTCTTCGAACTGCACGGTTGGGACGACCTGCACCCCAAGCTCAACGCCATGAGCAAGCAGGGCCAGTGGAAGGAAATGGGCGAGGCGATTCCCGACGACGTGCTCGACGCGTTCGCAGTGGTCGCCGCACCCGACCAGGTGGCCGAAGGCCTGCGTGGCCGCTACGGCGACGTGCTCGACCGCCTTTCGTTCTACGCGCCCTATGCCGGCGACAAAGAGGTGTGGGCCGGCGTCGTCGCCGACCTCAAGAAGCCTTAGATCGGTTGGAGTTCGTCGCTCTGGTAGCGGGTGCGGCACAGGCTGCGTTGCAACTTGCCGCTGCTGGTTTTGGGCAGGCTGCCGGGTAGCACCAGCACTACGTCGTCGGTCGGAAGGCCGACCGACTCTTGTACGCGCTTGGACACGTCGGCCCGCATCGACGCGTGGTCGTCGGCCTTGGTTTCGGCCACCACCACGAGGCGTTCCTTGCCTCGGTCGTTCGTGATGCTGAACGCGATCACGTTGCCGGGGCGCACGCCGTCGGCGCGCTC
>JACCXE010000410.1 GCA_013697265.1 Actinomycetota bacterium
ATGGAGCGCCAGCAGGATTACGTCCTCCGCCAGGTTGAAGAGCGTGGCATCCGGTTCATTCAGCTTTGGTTCACGGATGTGCTCGGGACGGCCAAGTCGTTCAACATCACACCGGCCGAACTCGAGAACGCCCTCGAGGAGGGCATGACCTTCGACGGATCGGCGATCGACGGCTTCAGCCGGGTGCAGGAATCCGACGTGCTGGCCAAGCCCGATCCCCAGACGTTCCAGATTCTGCCGCTGCGCCACGACCCCGTGGTCGCCCGGGTGTTCTGCGACATCCTCAACCTCGACGGAACCCCGTTTGAGGGCGACCCCCGCCAAGTGCTGCGCCGTCAGCTCGACAGGGCGCGCGAGTCCAATTTCACGTTCTACGCCGCGCCTGAACTCGAGTGGTTCTACTTCGACGGCACCGACCCGTTCGTCCCCGGCGGCCCCCGTCCCCTCGACAGCGGCTCGTACTTCGACACCGTCGCGGATCGTTCCAGCGAGATGCGCCAACGCACGGTGCTCACCCTCGAGGACATGGGCATCCCCGTCGAGTACAGCCAGCACGAGGACAGCCCGTCCCAACACGAGATCGACCTGCGCCACACCGACGCGCTGTCGATGGCGGACGCGGTGATGACCACGCGGCTCATCGTGAAAGAGATCGCCACCCAGTCTGGCGTGCACGCCACGTTCATGCCCAAGCCCATCGCCGGCGTGCAGGGCTCGGGTATGCACACGCACTTCTCGCTGTTCAACGAAGACACCAACGCCTTCTACGACGAGAACGACCCGTTCCATCTTTCCGCTGTCGGCAAAGGCTTCATCGCCGGCGTGCTCACCCACGCCCGCGAGATCACCGCGATCACGAACCAGTGGGTCAACAGCTACAAGCGACTCGTCGCCGGATACGAAGCGCCGGTCTACGTGAGCTGGGCCCGAAACAACCGGTCCGCCCTTGTGCGGGTGCCGCCGGCGAAGGAGGGCCGGCCCGATCCGACCCGCATCGAGTACCGCTCACCCGACCCCGCCTGCAATCCGTACCTAATGTTCGCGGTGGTGTTGGCCGCGGGGCTCAAAGGAATCGAGAAGGGCTATGAGCTGCCGCCCGAAGCCGAGACCAATCTTTTCGCGCTGAGCGATCAAGAGCGGGCCGAGCGCGGCATCACGGCGCTACCCGGTTCGCTAGCCGAGGCGCTCGACGAAATGGAAGGCTCGTCGCTGTTGGCCGACACACTCGGCGAGCACGTCTTCGAATGGTTTCTCCGCAACAAGCGGGCCGAGTGGGCCGACTACAAGACGCAGGTCAGCCCCTTCGAACTCGAGCGCTACTTCACGAGTCTGTAGATGGAACCGCTCCTGATCTATCCCGATCCGGCGCCGCCCGAATTAGTGCAGGCGTTGGAACTGGCCGGCTACCCCTGGAAGGGCATCCAGTCTCCCGAGTCCGCCGTGCGCAACGAGCCCGACGATGGCTGGGCCGGCGCGATCATCGTGGCCGCCGCCGATCCTGAAGGCGCGTTCGCCTTGTGCCGCGCGCTGCGCAAGCGCGACCAGCCGCTCGAACCGCTGCTGGTGTTGGTCGGCGCTCAGCACCTCGACGGGCTCGAACTGCGCGAAGACCTGTTCGACGACTTCTGCATGTGGCCCTTCCAGCCCCGCGAGCTCGAGGCTCGGCTCAAGTACTTGTTCTGGCGCACCGGCCGGGGCACCCGCCCCGAGTTGGTCGAATACGGCCCGCTCGTGCTCAACACCGAGACCTACCAGGCCGCGGTGAACGGCCGTCCGCTGGACTTGACCTTCCTCGAATACGAACTGCTGAAGTTCCTGGCCACGCATCCGGGCAAGGTCTTTACCCGCCAGACGCTGCTGTCGCGGGTGTGGGGCTACGAGTACTACGGCGGCGCCCGGACTGTCGACGTCCACGTACGGCGGTTGCGGGCCAAGCTCGACGACGAAGCGAATCTGATCCAGACCGTGCGCTCGGTCGGCTACCGCTTCGGCCAAAGTCGGTGGGGCTAAACGCCTACCTTTCGGTTCGCACCCAAAGGTTGCGAACCGAGCTAGTTCGGCGGCCTGACGGCCGGCACTTTCTCGCTCCGGACCGGCAAAGCCGGCTCCTCCGCCCCGTGGCCGTTACTCCAACGGCTCGTGGTTCGGTCCGGGTGTGCCCCTAGTTAGGTGTGCCCCTAGTTAGGTGTGCCCCTAGTTATTCGTCTCGATGAGTTCGGAGCCTTCGTGGTCGGATTCGGCGGTGTCGCCGAGGGTCCAGCCCAGGACGAAGGACACGCCGGCGCCCAGCAGCATGAAGCCGACGGGAATTCCGATCGTGATGATCAAGGCCATGATGAGTGCACCGAGCATCTGACGATTCTTACGCGATCCGAGCCCAGGCTTCGATTTCTACCGCCGCGCCGGGCAGTGGCAGCGCCGCGACGCCAATCGTCGATCGCGCCGGACGGTGGTCGCCGAACGCCGCGATGTAGGCCTCGTTCATCGTGGCGAAGTCGCCCATGTCGGTGAGAAACACCGTCGTCTTGATCACATCGTCGAGCGACGCGCCCTCACCTTCGAGCAGGGTGGCGAGGTTGGCGACGGCTTGGGCGGTTTCGGCGGACACGCCACCTCCGACCAGCGCGCCGTCGCTCATGCCGAGCTGACCGGACACGACCAGCAGGTCGCCGGAGCGGACGATCGGTGTGTACGGACCGAGGGGTTTCGCCATGCCGTGACCCTAGGGCCGCCGCGTGGGCCAGTCGGTCGGAGTGCCCTCGTGCCACCAGGCCGCCGCGGCGACGGCCGCGAACACCGCGTCCGAGCCGTTCACCGCCGGCCCATCCCCTGGTTTGATCGTGACGTGAATCGGCGGCGTGTCGACGGCGCGCATCACGCCGAAGCTGCGAATCGTCAGGTCGTGCGCGACGCCTGCGTCGTCTACGGCCAGGCCCTCGCTGCGGACCCAGCCCAACGCCATGTGGGCGGCGCCGATGCAATAGGACCGCAGCACTACCTCGTCGATCACTTCGCCCGCCTCGACCTCGACATGCACCCCGCCCTTCTCGTCCAACCGCGCGCGGATGTGCGCACCCGAGGGCGCA
>JACCXE010000414.1 GCA_013697265.1 Actinomycetota bacterium
CATCGCCATGCTCGAAGCGCCTGAGTTCGCCGGGCTCGAAATCACCACGCTGCGCACCGGCATCATGGCGGGTGCGCCGTGCCCCGTCGAGGTGATGAAGCGCGTGATCGACGAGATGCACGCTCCCGAAGTGACCATCGCCTACGGCATGACCGAGACGTCGCCCGTGTCTACCGTTACCGCCCGAACCGACAGCATCGACATCCGCTGCTCGACGGTTGGCACCGCGCTGCCCCACGTCGAACTCAAGATCGTCGACCCCGACACGGGCGAGACCGTCGCGGTGGGGGAGAAGGGCGAGTTGTGCAGCAAGGGTTACCTCGTGATGCCCGGTTACTGGAACGACAAGAGCGCGACGGACGCGTCGATCGACGCCGACGGTTGGATGCATACCGGCGACCTAGCGGTGATGGACGACAACGGCTACTGCAACATCGTCGGTAGGGCCAAGGACATGCTGATCCGCGGCGGTGAGAACATTTACCCGCGCGAGATCGAAGAAGTGCTGTTCCAGCATCCGGCCGTCGCCGGTGTGCAGGTCTTCGGCGTGCCCGACGTGAAGATGGGCGAGGAGGTGGCGGCCTGGGTGTCGTTGCGCGAGGGCGCCGAGCAGCCGAGCGAGGACCACCTGCGCGCGTTTTGTCGTGAACGCCTGGCCCACTTCAAGGTGCCGCGCTACTGGAAGTTCGTCGACGACTTCCCGATGACGGTCACCGGCAAAGTGCAGAAGTTCAAGATGCGCGAAGTGGCCGTCGACGAACTCGGCCTCCAGGTTGCCGCCAACATCGTTACGGCGTAGCGGGCGTCACCGGGAAGTACACGGAGTACGGCTCGTCGGTCACGACACCACCGGCAGCGTGAGGCGAGAGGGGCGCGCGCCGCCCACGAACACGGTTTGCTCGGCGCTCTCGAGTTTGGTGGCGTCGCCCCAGTGCACGCCGGTGGACGGGTTGCGGTCGAGGCGGGGGAAGTTGGACGACGACACTTCGCTGCGGATGCGATGACCCCGCTTGAACGTCATAGCCGTGGCGCCCACGGTCACCGGCACGTCTTTGGCCCGGCCGGGCGTGAAGTCGAGCCGGCGCACCGAGTCGATCACGTTCATCGCTCGACCGTCGGGATGCACGTCGACCAGTTTGACCGTGACGTCGGCCGAGCGCCCGGTGGTGGCGAAACGGATCGTGGCTTCGACCACTCCGATCACGGTGACGTCTGCGTCGAGCACGTCGGTGGAGTACACGAGCACGTCGTCGCGCGTCTCGACGGCGCGCTGGTCGACCGGGCCCGCCATGGGTAGGAACTGGCCGAGCGTGCGGCCCCCGCAGGTGGGCACGGGATTGGCCGGGTCGTACGTGAACGTGTCGGTACCTCGGGCTGGTGGTGGGGCCGTCGTGAGCGCGCCTTCGTCGGCGAGGAACAGATCGGTGGGCATGGACGCCGGCGGCCACGCCGGGAACTCGCGCCACTCGTTAGCGCCCATCACGAACAACTTGGCACCTGTCGCCGCGGGCGTGTCGCCGTCGACGCAGGCCCGGAGGAATCGAAGCGCCTCGCCCCGCACGTCTTGGGCGCCGCCGTTCGCGGAATTGCCGAACGCCATCTCGGGTGCGGTGTCTTCGAACAGCCGGGCGTGGGTCCACGGACCCACCACGATCCGCGTCGGCAAAACGTCGCCGTTGGGCCGCGGCGCCGCGAAAGCATCGTAGGTGCGCAGCGTCGCATCGCAGAACACGTCGAACCAACCGGCCACGAAAAACGCCGGGGTAGTGGCGGTGCGCAGCGCTTTGGTGGTCGCCTCGGGCGTCCAGTACTTCCGGTGCGCTTGGTCGGTCCACCGCTTGAATGGCGTGAACAGGCTGCGGGTCGGATGCGAGCCGAGCGCGCGGCGGTACAACCGGCCCCAGTCGTCACCGGCCGCCGCGAATGCCTTGGTGAGTTGGGCGGGCGTGGCTCGAGGGTTGCTCGCCGCCATCATCACGGCCCACGGCATCACGAAGCCGAGTTGGAACGCGCCGCCTTCATACGTCCAGCCCTCGTCTTGCCAGCCCGAGGTCACCCAGGGCGATATCGCCACGAGCGCGGGCGGGCGCTCGGCCGCGGCCCGCAGTTGCGTGGCCCCGAGATAGCTCGAGCCCCAGCCCGCGACGCGTCCGTCGCACCATGGTTGGGCCGCGCACCACTCGACGGTGTCGAAGCCGTCGACGCCTTCTTGTAGGTAAGGCTCGAAGTAGCCCTCGCTCTCGAAGCGTCCCCGCACGTCCTGAATCACCACGGCCCAGCCGAGCCGAGCCAGGCTCACCGGGTCTTCGGCGGCCCGACTGGCCGCCCGCGAATACGGGGACCGGATCAGCAGCGTGGGACGGGGTACTTCGTCGTCGAGCGTGATCAGGTCGGCGGCCAGCGCCACCCCGTCGCGCATCGGAATGCGCACGTCGTCGACCCGCACCGCCGGTTCGCCCATCGGGCCATTCTATGTTCGATCTTGTTGCATCGAACATAGAATGCGACGGTGGATGCAATCGCGCTGCGGGCGGGTTCGGTCATGGCCACGATCTATCCAACCGCCGGCGGCCGCCTCGGCCAACTCGCGTTCGACAGCACGCCCGTGCTGCGTGGACCCGACAACGGCGCGGCGGAGATGGGCTGGGGTTACTGGGGCAGCTATGCCCTGTTGCCCTGGTCGAACCGCATCCCGGGCGGCGAGTTCAGTTTCGAAGGCCGGGCGCTGCGGGTGCCGGTGAGTTGGGAGGACGGCTCGGCGCTTCACGGCTTGGCCGCCCGTATGCCGTGGACGGTGGAGCGCGCCGAGCCCGGCGTGGCCGAGCTCTCGATCGACATCGACGAGGGCCCGTATCAAGTGCAAGGTTGGCAGCGCTTCGTTGTGACCGACGGCGGTCTCGAACAGCAACTCGGTGTGACCAACCGGGGGTCAGAGCGCGTGCCCGCGGGTTTGGGCATCCACCCCTGGTTCCGGGTCAGCGACGTGCGGGTGCCCGCGTCGCTGATGTGGCCGGGCGAGCCAATGCCGACGGGTCCACCAGTAGCGGTCGGCCCGCCCGAAGACCTGCGCACCGCTCGTCCGGTCCCGCCGATGGATCGTTGCTACACCGGTCTCACCGAGCGCGCCGTCGAGGTTGGCGGCATCCGCCTCTCGTGGGACGGGCCGATCACCCAGGTTGTGGTTTACAGCGGCGAGCCCGACTGGGTCTGCGTCGAACCGGTCACGATGGCCAACGACGGTTTCCGGCTCGCCGACGAACGCGTGCCGGGGGCCGGTGTTGTAGGCCTCGACCCGGGCGAGTCGCTGACCGTTACGTACCGCTTCGCACCCGCCGGTTAGCGGGGCGGCGAATTCCGTCCGATGCCGGAGATTCTCGCCCACAATGGGGGATGGCGGAAAACCCGGTCCCGGACATCATCACCACGCTGGCGCCGGTGCTCGACGCCACCGACCCTTCGGACCATCCGTTGCTGGTCGCGATGCTCGAGCGGTGGGCGGCCGAGCGCTACCGAGAGTGGGCCGACGCCGTGGGTGACATTGGCCAGGTCACCGCGCTCACCGCGTGCGCCGAGCGTGAAGAAGAGATCGCGGCGCGCGTCGAAGCGCTCTATTCGGACTCCGACGCCGTGCAAGAGCGCCTCGCGGCGGCCAACCCGTTGCTGAAGGGCGCGCTCGGCGGTTCATACACCTGGCGGCCGATCGACGAGCAATGGGCGTTGCAGGCCGAAGCCGAGCGCCTCGGCGCCGCCACGTGGCGTTCGTTCGCCAAGCAGTCGCTCGCCCGCGCCGACACCGACGCGGCGGACGTATTCGAGCAGTGCGCGTTGATGGAAGAAGCCAGCGCCGAGGTACTCGAGAACTTCCTCCGATGACCGCCCCGCGGCCTGATCTCATAGGCCGCGGGCCGGTTCCAAGAAGCGCGGTCCGTATAGCGCGAACACAATGAACGCGATCGCAGCCATGGCGAACGGCGCGCGGATGTCGATCGCCTTCGAGAGGAAGCCGCCCAGCGCGGCGCCAATCGGGATCGCGCCCATACCGAAGAGCCGGTGAACCGAGTTGACCCGCCCCATGAGGTGATTGGGCGTGATGCGCTGGCGGAGGGTGACGGTGAGCACCCGCCAGAACGCGTCACCCAACCCGAGCAGGAACCACATCGCTATCGCAACGGGCGCCGACGACGTGAACGTGAGGCCGATCAGCGCGATTGCCCACAGCCAGATCGACAGCACGATCGCGGATCGGGCGTCGAAGCGGCGCCGCACCGGTTCGATGAGTGGTTGCCCGACGACGAGACCGACTGCGGCGGCGAGGAAGAGCGCGGTGAACGTGGCCTTGCCCGCGTGCAGCTTGTCGAAGGTGTAAAGCACGAGCACCGACTCGGACGCGAAGTAGAAGACGTTGAGCGTGCCGATCAAGATCGCTAGCCGCTTCAACAGCGGGTTGCCGAACATGTAGCGCCACCCTTCGCGTACGTCGTCGCGCACGCGGGTGGTCGGCTTCTCGACACCGTGAACGTCGGGCAGCCTCGATGCGAGCACCACCGAACCACCGAAGGACACCGCGTCGGCGACGAAGGGAATCGACGGCGCGATGGCGAACAGGGCCGAGCCGAGCGGCGGACCGATGAATTGCTCGGTCGCGGCCTGCGCCGCCATCAGACCTGAGTTGAATGCCTCGAGGTCCTCCTTGCCGACCACCACCGGGATGAGTGCAAGAGACGCACAGGCATGCAACACCTCACCGGTGCCGAGAACGAACGCGCCGGCGTACAGCACCCATACATTGGCGTCGCCCGCGATCACCAACGCGGCGAGCAATGCCACCACTACGCCGCGCACGACGTCGGCCAGCACCATCAGAAGGCGGCGGTCAAAGCGGTCCGCGATAGCGCCGAAGGGCAGCGAGAACAGGATCCACGGAGCCCGGCTCGCGACCGTGACCCCGGCGATGGCGCCAGGGTCACGCGTAAACGACGCAGCGAGCAGCGGGAACGCCGTGAGGAACATGCCGTCGCCGGTCGACGAGATCGCGACCTGCCACCACAGACTGCGGCCCCCGGCTGCGTAGGCGCGGCGGCGTCGCATGACCTTCATCGTTCCCAGTCTCGCCGTCCGGCGAGACTGGAACGCTGCGGTCGGCAAAGATCGTTTCGATGACGCTTCCGAAGAACGCAGTGGTGGTCTTGCTCGACAGCCTCAACCGCCACATGTTGGGCAGCTACGGCGGCCACGAATTCGAAACGCCGAACCTCGACCGGCTCGCGGCGCGCTCAGCCAAGTTCGAGCGACACGTCACCGGTTCGTTGCCGTGCATGCCGGCGCGCCACGACCTGCTGGTCGGCGCCCACGATTTCCTTTGGCGACCGTGGGGCTCGATCGAGGTATGGGAAGACCCGATCACGCTTGGCCTGGCCAAGGCCGGCGTTACGACCATGCTCGTGTCGGATCACCCGCACCTGTTCGAGTCGGGCGGCGAGAACTACCACACCGACTTCCGGGGCTGGATCTACGAGCGCGGTCACGAGGGCGACCCCTGGAAGACAACACCCGATCCGACGTGGGTGGGCACGCCCACGCTGCCGGCCAAGCGGGCCATCGCCACGATGCCCTACGACACCTCGCGCACCTATTTCCGCGCCGAGGAAGACTTCCCCGGCCCCAAGACCATGCGGACCGCGGCGCGATGGATCGACGACAACGCGGGCAAGCACGACCGCTGGCTGCTCGTGGTCGACGAGTTCGACCCGCACGAACCCTTCGACACACCCGAGCCCTGGGCCAACAAGTACGACCCCGATTGGGAGGGCGAGCAGATGATCTGGCCGCCCTACGCGATCAACGCAGTAGAGCGTGGTGTGGTCACCGAGCGAGAGGCGCGTCACATCCGCGCCAACTACGGATCCAAGCTGTCGATGATCGACCACTGGTTCGGCCGCGTGCTCGACGCGATGGACCGCAACAACCTGTGGGACGACACGATGTTGGTGCTGTGCACCGATCACGGTCACTACCTGGGCGAGCGCGACCTATTCGGCAAGCCGGGCGTGCCCCAGTTCGAGACGCTCGGCCACATCCCGATGATGGTGGCCTGGCCCGGCCTGCACGCCACCACGGTCGACGCGCTCACGACCACCGTCGATATCCACGCCACTCTCTGCGACGTGTTCGACGTCACGCCCTCGCACACCACGCACGGCGCGTCGTTGGTTCCCGTGCTCACCGGCGAGCGGGCCCACACCCGTGAGTGGGCCATCGGGGGCACGTTCGGCAACTGGGTGCAGGTGACCGACGGCCACCGCAAATACGCGCGCTCGGCCACGCAAGCGAACTTCCCGTTGTCGATGTGGTCGAACCGGTGGTCGACTATGCCTATCTTCGCCTATCCCGGCTTCGGGTTACCCAAGCCCGACCGGCGAGCTTGGCTCGACTACATGCCGAACTCCGACGTCCCTGTGATCCGTCAGCCGTTCGTGCCCGGCGACATGTTGCCGTTCTGGGTAGGTCGCGCCGTCGACGACCACTACTTGTTCGATCTCGACGAAGACCCGACCGAGCAACGCAATCGCGCCGGCACCAACGATGCGCTCGAGAGTGAACTCACCGACTTACTCGTGACCGCGCTCGACGAGGTGGAGGCGCCCCGCGAGCAATACGAACGACTCGGGGTCGATTAGAACAACGCGGTGATCCGACACATCGTGTTATTCCGCATGAACGAGAAGGCCGACGCGGAAGCGGCGGCCGGGCAGCTCCGGAGCATGGAGGGCAAAATCCCTTCGCTGCGTTCGATCGAGGTCGGCGTCAACGTGGTCGAAAGCGACCGGGCCCACGACGTAGCGATCGTGACGACGTTCGACGATCTCGCGGGTTTGCAGGAGTACGCGAAGCATCCTGAGCACCAGCCCGTCACTCAGTGGATGCACGGCCACGCGGCCAGCGCCGCCGCGATCGACTACGAGTTCTAGTCAGAGCGCCGCGGCGCGCAACGCGTCGAGCAGCATTCGCACCGCGTTCGGTGAGCCGTCGCTTACCGTGGCGGTGGTTTCGCCGTCGTTGTCTTCGAGTTCGATCACGACGCCGTCTTTCGAACCGAACGAGCCCTTCGACAACACGATGGTGTTGTCGGCCGCATTCTTCATCGTGAGGTTCGCCGCTTTCGCCGCGTTCTTGATGCGCCGTTTGGCGTCGAAGGGCGCGCCCTCGACATAGAACACCCAGTCACCGTCGGTGGACGGCACCCGCAGCCCGTTGCCCTCGACGAAGCCGTCGCCCGCCGTAGCCGCGGTTGCCTTGTCGTCGCCGTCTTTGGCCAGGCCAGCCTCATCGCGGATCTTGGCCCAAGCCTCGTTCACCCGGCGCAGCCCGGCCGCGGCGCGGGCCTGCACGCCGGGTGGCATGTCCGCATGGTGATCAGGGTGGAACAAGGCAACGAGTTCGCGCCATGCCCGCTTCGCCGCGTCGACACCTTCGTCGCGCTTGGTCTCCAACACGTCCCACGGATCACGCCCACTCATCCTGGGCAACCTACAGAACCGGTGTGGCTAGGCCGTTTGGCGGTACTTCCGAACCGCTATCGGTGCGAACACGGCGATGATGCCGAGCGACCAGGCGACACTCTGCAGTGCCGGTGTGAGGGTGGGGCCGCCGATGCACAAGGCCCGGATCGCGTTCACGGTGAGCGTGAGGGGCTGGTGGGCGCTGAAGACCTGTAGCCACCCAGGCTGACTGCTGAGGGGGACGAACGCCGACGAGGCGAACACGAGGGGAGCGACCAGCGGGAAGGCTGCGGCCTGCGCCGCTTCGGCGTTGCGCATCGCCAGCCCGACGAGAGCGAAGATCCACGACAGCGCGAACGTGAAGAGCAACAAGACCAGCAGCGCGGCGCCGAAGGCGAACACGTTGGTGTGAATGCGGAAGCCGACCGCGAACCCAACGCCGGTCATCAGTGCGAACACGAACACGTTGCGGGCCAAGTCGGCGACGGTGCGGCCGGCCAGCACGGCCGAGCGGGCCATCGGCAAGGACCGGAAGCGCTCGATCAATCCCTTGGTGAGGTCGTCGGCGAGGCCGACACCGGTTTGGATCGAGCCGAACGTGATGGTCTGCACGAAGATGCCCGGCATTAGGAAGTCGACGTAGGGGATGCCGGGGATGCCGGTAGCGATCGCGCCGCCGAACACGTAACGGAACATCAGCACGAAGATGATCGGCTGGATGGTGGAGAACACCAGCACCTGCGGCACCCGGCGCATCGAGATGATGTTGCGCCACGTGATGGTCATCGTGTCGGCCAGCGCCCATCGGAACTTGGTGAGCCCGGTGGCCTCGTAGGCCGGGATGGTCAATTCGGCGGTCATGCCGCGCCCCTTTCGCCCTCTTCGTGTTCATCGTCGGTGGCGCGCACCTCGGCCGCGTGGCCAGTAAGGCTCAGGAACACGTCGTCAAGTGTGGGCTCGCGCACGATCAGCCGATCGGGCACGAGCTTCGCGGTATCGAGGGCGCGTACCAACGCCGTAACGCCCTTCGGCCCTTCCTCCAATTTCACCTCGACGGTGGTGCCGTCGACGAGCAACTCGGCGTGGCCGAACTGCTCGAGCAACTTGCGGGCCCGCGCCGCGTTGCGGGCGTTGGACAAGCCGATCTCGACCACGGTGGCGCCGAAGCTCGTCTTGAGTTCGGTGGGCGCGCCGCGGGCGATCACCTCGCCGTTGTCGATCACCGCGAGCATCTCGGCGAGGCGGTCGGCCTCTTCCAGGTACTGCGTAGTGAGCAGCACGGTGGTGCCGTCTTTGACTAGATCTTCGATCACTTGCCACAAGTCGTTGCGACTGCGAGGGTCGAGGCCGGTGGTCGGCTCGTCGAGGAACAACACGGTCGGCTTGTGCACGAGCGCGGCGGCCAAGTCGAGGCGCCGGCGCATACCGCCCGAGTAGGTGCGCACCGGTCGGCTCGCAGCGTGCGCGAGGTTGAAGCGCTCGAGCAACTCATCGGCCCGGGGCTTGATGGTGGCCTTGGGCAGATGGGTGAGACGGCCCACCATGCGCAGGTTTTCGTAACCGGTGAGGTTCTCGTCCACCGCGGCGTACTGGCCGGCGAGGCCGATGATGTGGCGGACCCGCTCAGGGTCTTTCGCGCAGTCGACGCCGAGCACCGTGGCCCGGCCCGACGTGGGCTTCAGGATGGTGGTCAGCATCCGGACAATCGTCGTCTTGCCGGCGCCGTTGGGCCCGAGCAGGCCGAACACGGTGCCCTGTGGCACTTCCAGGCTGACCCCCCGTACCGCTTCAACCTCGCCGAACGTCTTGACGACGTCTTCGGTGGCTATTGCAGGTGCGTTCATGGCATCGACCCTAAACGAGATAGTTGAGTAAAGTCAAACGTTGATCACCGGCAATAGTCATGTCAGGTAAATGACTTGACTCAAGCGTTATGATGAACGTGTGGTTTCCGTTCCGACGCGTCCCGATCCTGCCAGCGAGGCGTGGGCGTGCATCGCCGACCTGTTCATGGGCGACGAGAACCACGATCGTTTTCACTCGGCGTGCGACGCCATCAACATCGGCCCGCCCGCGCTGAAGATGTTGTTGTCAATGGAGCCCGGCGTCGGTACCCCGATGCGGGTGTTCGCCGACCGCATGCGCTGCGATGCGTCCTGGGTTACGTCGCTGGTAGACGGCTTGGAAGAACTTGGGCTGGTTGAGCGCCGCATCTTGCCGACCGACCGCCGCGTCAAAACCGTGGTCATCACCAAGGCCGGATTGGCCGCGCAGGCCAAGGCGCTCGCCGTGCTGCACAAGGCGCCCGAGTCGATGCGAGCACTCACGGCCGCCGAACAGCGGCAACTGCGCGACTTGTTGCGCAAGGTCCTGGCCTAACCTTTACGCCTTGTGGTTGCCATGCGTCGTCCGAAGGCCCTGATCGCCGCAGTCGTGGTGATCGCGCTCGTGATTGTCGCGGTGCTGGCCGTGAAGTCCCGCAGTTCGGATAACAAACCGCTGTCGACCTCGAACCGCGAGGTCAACTGTTCGCCGCTGGCCCGGGCCGACGCGGTGGCTACCAAACCGGGTGAGCCCATTGCGGTCGACGTGCTCGCCAACGACACCGACCCCGAGAGCGATCCGCTGGTGTTCCAGATCTTGGAAACCGAGGGCGGCACTTCCGCGGTGGACGACGGCGGCACGCCAACCGACTCCGGCGACGACCGGCTGCTGTTCACGCCGGCCGATCCGCCCGTCGACGGCGCCACGATCGAATACGAAGCGCGCGACCCGCAGGGCGGATCGACTTCGAGCACCGTCGTCGTGTACGTGAACCCCACGGCCACACTGCCCGACGGCGTGAAATCCGAGGCCTCGACCGACCCGGTGCCCGAGGGCACCGGTGATGCACGCTGTGGTGGGCCGACGTCGTCGACGGTTGTTGAGGACACCACTGACGGCACCGTGGGCGACGACGCCGCGGTCGACACGGCGACCACGACCGTCACCCGCAGCACTACCAACACCACGACCTCGTCCTCCCGCCGTCGCACCACGACCACGCGGAAGGGTTCGAACGCCACCACCACTACAGCGAAGAAGACCGCGACCACCAGGGCCACGTCGCCGTCACCCACAGATCCACCCTCGCAGCCGACCACCACGCGGCGGCCAACCACAACGAGGCCACCGAGCAGCGGCACCACACGGCCGAACCGGTGTGGTGACCCGAACCCGGGCAGCCCGAATTACAACCCGAATTTCAGAGAGTGCGCACAGGGCACCACTACCACCGCGCCGTAGTCATTTCTTCTTGGCTGGCGCGCTCGGCGTGCGCTGGCCTTGCCCGCGTC
>JACCXE010000422.1 GCA_013697265.1 Actinomycetota bacterium
GAAGGCGGCGTCGGGGCAGCCCGGAGTGAGCCGGCACGAGTCGCCCTCGGCCACCAGCGACAAGATCGTGCCGCCCGGCTTGAGCGGCGCGCGGTCGACGAACACGCCGTAGTACTCCGCGCTCGGATCGCTGGGGGCGACTTTCAGGTTCGCGGGCGGCTCGTCGTCGCGCCAGCGCAGCGTGGTCGGCAACTCAGTTGTTGTCCGGGGCTCGGGCGCGGCGAACGAAATGGTCTTGTCGACCCGGAACGCGAAGTTGCTGGTGTTGCAGGCACCGAGCGCGGCGCCGAGTGCGACCGCGGCCCCCACCAATCGCGCCGCTCGGATCACGCCCGCGACCAGATCAAGGGGTTATAAGAACCGTCGGCCAATTCACCGGGACGCACATCGGGCATCCACTTCGCGTAGTCCTTTTCATGCCACTCGTGTTGGGGTGCGATGCCCCGCAAACCGTCGCCAAAGTAGATGACGGTCATCACTGCCCGCAGGTTGTCTGTCGGGTTGGCCGACGCGCCGTGCACCACCCAGCCGCAGTGGTAGGTGGCGTCGCCCGGTGCGAGCGCGCCGTGCGTTTCGATCGGCAGGCCGAGCTGCTCGATCAACTTCGGATCGGTCTCGTCGGCTTCGTCGCCGATCAGGAACTCGGGCAGGAAGCCGTTGACATGGCTGCCCGACACGAACTGCAAGCTGCCCATCTCCGCGGTGACCGGCACCAGGGGCATCCACATGGTCACGATCTCTTGGCCGTCGAGCGGAAAGTAGTACTGGTCTTGGTGGAAGGGTGTGGCCGCACCACCGACTTCTTTGAACAGCGACTGGTCGTGATACATCCGCACACCGTCGACGCCGAGCAGATCCGCCGCGACCTGACCGAAACGCTTGGCCAGGCTGAAGCGCCGCATGCGTTCGTCGAGGCGCCACAAGTTCTGGATCTGGAGGAACATCTTGTCGAATGTGCCCCGCTCTTCGAGCGGGCCGTAATGGGCGGCGTTGGCTTCAGTGACCTCACGAATCACGGGTAGCCACGCCGCGATTTCGGCTTCGGACGCCACGCCGCGCAAGACGGTGTGTCCGTTTTCGGCCAGCTCTTTGACGGCACTCGGCGCGACGTCGTAATTCCCATCGAGATCAGGCAGTTCTGCAATCACGCCGGCTCCCCCCGATGTGCGATTCCGGTCAATGTACCACTATGTAACACGCCCGAGCCAGCCACCCGCCGACCGCTCAACGCGTCGAATTGCTCGCTGGCGTTGCCCAGGGCAGTGGCCTCGGCAACGCCGATGAGGATGGGGAGGCCGGTCGCGTGGCGCAACGCCTGCATGAGCGGTTCGATCTGGATCGCGCCGCCAAAAACGTCGAGTTCATCGACCGGTGTTCCGGTGACAGCGCCGACTTCGCCCACCACCGCCGCAACCCGCCCGGCGACCGACTCGATGACGCATCGGGTGATGCCGCCCCAGTCATCGCGCGACAGGCCAGTTGCCGCGGCAATTTCGGCGGCCATGTCCCCGGCATGAGCGAAGCGCACGTCGTCGGGATTGACGAGGGGCGGAACCGGTGCCGCCGCAGCCGCTTCGACGAGGGCAGAGATCGGTGGGTCGCCCCACGCCACACGGCATCGCTCAAGGAGCCAGAGTCCGGTCACGTTCTTCAGCACGCGGTAGCGCCCGTCCACGGAACGCTCATTGGAAAAGTTGGCCGCCCGCGCCGCCTCTGACGTGATGGGCGCGTCCGACTCGACACCGACAAGCACCCAGGTGCCCGTCGACACGAACGCGGACCGAAGGCCCCGCCTGCCTTGGCGCGTCCGCACCGCTGACGCGGTGTCGTGACCGCCTACGAGATGAACCGGCACCCCGCGCCAATCACCAACCCGGGTACCGGACGGCGCTATCGGACGAAACAACGAGGACGAGACGCCAATGTCGTCGAGCAAGGCGTCGTCCCACGTATCGGTAGCGAGGGAGACCAGGCCGGTCGTGGCTGCGCTGGTGATCTCGGCCGTGATCGCGCCGGTGAGGTGGTGCACGACCAACTCGGGCAGCATCAGCAGCGCCGCGGCGCGGGCCAGTTCGGCGCGCGGGTGGACGGCAAGTTGGAACACCGTGTTGATCGGCATGAGTTGCACACCGGTCGACGCGTACAGGCGTTGTTCGCCGAGTCGGTCGACCGTGGCCCGCCAGCCGTCGGTGCGGGCGTCGCGATACGAGAACGGCGGCGCGATCAGCGCGCCCTGCTCGTCGAGCAGTCCGTAGTCGACGCCCCACGTGTCCACCCCGATGGAAGCGAGCGGTCCACCGGCGAGGGCGCCTTCCAGACCGAGTTCGACCTCGGCCATTAGCGCAGCCCAGTTCCATCGCAGCGTGCCGTCGCCGTGCACGACAGGTTGATGCGGATACCGGTGGACGACGTCGATCGTCGGTGGTCCGTCGTCATGAAACGAGACAACCGCGACCCGGGCCGATGTCGCGCCGAGATCGACCGCCGCGACGCGAAGCAAGGGAACTAGAGCCCAGTAGCGACCGACGTCGCGCCGCGCTCTGCCACCTTCGCGGCGCGGTATCCCACGGCGCGATACGCGGCGAACGGGTCGATCGCGGCCCCGTTGCGCAGGCGGGCTTCGGCCACGAGCGGACGCACGTCTGTGCGGAAGGCGCGGTGCAGCACTTCGGCGGCGCGGGCCGGATCGTTGTCGCTTTGCGCCGCGACCAGGTCGTCGCGTTTGAGGCACAGGGCCAGCGCCAGCGTGTGCTGGATCGCGTCGGTGGCCTGGATCAGATCTTCGAGCGGGTCTTTCAGGTTGTGGCTCTCGTCGATCATGTAGGCGATGTCGGGCATGCC
>JACCXE010000462.1 GCA_013697265.1 Actinomycetota bacterium
CTTCGGGATCAGGCACTACCAGCACCCAGCCGTCGTCGAGGATCACTTTCACCCCGTCGATCAGATCGAGGGTGCGGTTGGCGTTGCGCTCGACCATCTCGCGCATCACCGCGCCCTTGCGTTCCCACGGCGTGACCACGGTTTCCTCGGCGAGCGCAGGTACCGGTATTGCTTTCACCAGCTTCGACAGCGCCTCGCCGGTGGTGGCAACGTGATCCATCATGTGCAGCAACGCGGCGATGCCGTCGAAGGCGGGCAGGAATGCCGGGAACGCGATCCCGCCCCGACGGTCCGCGGCGAGCGACGCCTCCTGCTGGCGCGCGTCGTCGAGCAGGCTCGCAGCCGAGCGCTTCGTCCACACAACGGTGATGCCGCCCTTCTCGGCAATTACCGCGGCGTCGGCCGGCGTGTCGACGGGCAACGCGACGGGGCCTTCTCCGCGGGCCGCGGCCATCGAAACGAACACAAGCTGGGTCTGCTCACCCGACAACACGTGGCCGTTGTCGTCGACGAGCACGATCCGTTCGCCATCGGGCGACAGCACGGCACCCAGGTTGGCGCCTGAGGACTTCACCAGGCTGGCCACGTTGGCCGCGTGCGCGGCGGCGTCGAAGGTGGCGGCAGCCGAGGTTGCGGCGTAGGGGTTGACCACGAGCACGTCGGCGCCGACCTTGGCCAGCACGCTCGGCAGCACCAGGCTTGTAGCGCCGTAGGCGAGGTCGAGCACGATTTTGAGCTTGCGTTCCGCGAGCTGGGCCACGTCGACGGTTTGGATGAGCGCGGCCGTGTAGTGCTCGATGGCACGGGGCGCAAAGCCGATGTCGCCGATCTCGCCCGCCACAACTCGGCGGAAGTCCTCGCGGTGATAGAGACGTTCGATCTTGCGCTGGTCGCCTTCGGCCAGGTCGATACCGTCGGCGTCGAAGAACCGCAACGTGACCTTCTCAGGGTCGTCGGGAGCCAAGCGCACCGTGATCGAGCCGGCCTGACGCTGCGACCGGGCGTGGAAGCGAGCCAAGGGCGCGGTAGCCAGTTCGAGGTCGTCGACGTTCACGCCGGCCGCGTTGAGCCCGACCATCAGTGCACGCTTCAGGACGCGGCCAGCTCGGCTCGAGTCTCGCGATGCGGTAACCCACGAGCCCTTCTTGAGGCCGGTGCCATAGGCCATAGCGACGCGCAGCGCGAGCTCGGGCGACAGGTCGACGTTGGCCAGGCCGGTCACACCGTCGCGGCCGAACAGGCTGCGCGCACCGCGGGACTCCCATACGAGCGATGCGTTGATCACGGCGCCGGGCTCGACGGTCTTGAATGGATACACCTTGACGCCCTGGTTGATCACCGCGTGCTCGCCAACGAAGCACTCATCGCCGAGCACGACGTCTTCTTCGCACCGGGCGCCATAACGAAGGTCGCCGCGGCGACCGACAATCGTGCCCCGCAGCCGCACCGAGCGGCCCAGGTAGCTGTTGTCGTGCACCACGGACCGTTCGATGTACGCGTCGGCACCGACGCGCACGTTGTCGCCCAGCACGGTGTAGGCCGCGAGGTGGGCGCCGGCCGCGACGCGGCAGTCGTGGCCGATGATGCAGGGGCCGTCGACGCGGGCTTCGGGGTGCACGTCGGCGCCCTCGCCCACCCACACATGGTCCGACACTTCGAAGCCGGGCAGGTGCAGGGCGACGCGCCCGTCAAGCGCGTCGCTGTGCGAGCGCACATAAGCCTCGAGCGTGCCGACGTCTTCCCAGTACCCCTCGACGATCGAGCCGTAGAGCGGCTTTCCGTCTTCGAGCAGCTTGGGGAACACGTCGGAGGAGAAGTCGACTTGGCCCGCGCCGATGTAGTTGAACACCTCGGGCTCGAGGACGTAGATGCCGGTGTTGATCGTGTCGGAGAACACTTCGCCCCACGTGGGCTTCTCGAGGAAGCGTTCGATCTTGCCGTCGCCGTCGGTAATAACGATGCCGAACTCAACGGGGTTCTCCACCGACTTCAACGCGATGGTCGCTAGCGCGCCGCGCCGGTCGTGCTCTTCGACGATCGCGCCGAGATCGATGTCGGTCAGCACGTCGCCCGAGATCACGAGGAATCGCTCGTCGAGCTCGGCTCGCGCGTTGCCGACCGAACCGGCGGTGCCGAGCGGCGTGTCTTCGGTGGCGTACCGGATGCGCACACCGAACTCGGAGCCGTCGCCGAAATAGGTGCGGATGTTTTGGGCCAGGAACGCCACGGTCACGACGATGTCGTCGAAGCCGTGCTCGCGCAGCAGGGTGATGATGTGCTCCATCATCGGAATGTTGGCGATAGGCAACATCGGCTTGGGAGTTGACAGCGTCAGGGGCCTGAGCCGCGTTCCCTCACCGCCCGCCATGATCACGGCCTTCATTGCGTTAGTCCTTCAATGGCCGCGCCCGCGGCCCGTCCTTCGGCGATCGCCTTGCGAGAGTCGGGGATGTAGAGCGCCGCAGCTATGTACCCGAAAATCAATCCGGGAATCGCGGTGACGTAGCCGAAGAACTGGGCCTGGTCCTCCCAGCTCACGTTCGCCTTCGCACCGAGGAACAGCGGGAAGGCCACGAGCAAACCGAAGGTGCCGGCCTTGCCGAACCAGCGCACGTCCATGCGCCGGGCCCCTTTGGCCGCGATCACCAACGCCGCGATGGCCACCGCCACCTCGCGGAACACCGCGAGGCCGATGATCCAGAACGGCGCGGCACGATCGATCGCAATGCTGCCGACGCCGATGATCAAGAGCAACCGGTCCGCGGTCGGGTCCAGGATCTTGCCCAGATCGGAGACTTGCCCGAAATGCCGGGCGATGTAGCCGTCGACGAAGTCCGTCGCGCCCAATACGGCGAGCAGATACGCGGCCAATGCCCGCTCGTGGCGCCCGAAAAGCAGGTACACGAACAGCGGCATACACAGCAGGCGGACGACCGAAATCACGTTGGGAACAGTCAAGATCGCCGAAGAAGACGCCTCGGCTTCCTCCGCCTTTTCCGCCACCACCGCGCCTTCGGACTCCCTTGTTGCCACGGCCCCAGGCTACGACGGTATTTCTGCGCGAGATGTCAACTAGTTGACAGTTGGTACCGATAAGAGGTTCTGCATATGCACAAACGAGCTCGGGGACAAGAACTCGACCCGCTTAGCGCGGCGTCCGCAGGTCTTTTCGCGCGTGGCATCAAGGGCAACCGCCGTTCCGAAGTCCTCGAACTGCTCAGCGCCATGCTCGACCTCGCCGATGCCGAGGGCACTGTGGCCCTAGACGACGCGCTCTACGCCACCGAACAGCGCCTCGGCGTCAACTATTGCCTCGAGGCGTCTACCTGGCTCGAAGAGCTCGGCGTCGTCATCCGCACTTGCAACGGTTGGGCCATCCCCGCATTCGCCCTCCATCTCGGCCCCGACGGCAACACCATGGAGTCCATGCAGGTGCTGCAGCTTCACCTCGCCGCGCTCCGCTCCGACTCGACTGAGGAAACCGAGATCGTTGCGCTGCCAATCGGCCCCGCTGACCCGAGTCTCGACCCGCGCGTCGTTGTTCCCATGAAGCGCTGGCGCCGCACGGTTCCGATGGCGGCCGCCGGCATCGCCGCGTCGATTGCCGTGGTCGCGGGCGTCTCGCAAATCGTTCCCCAGGCCGCGGTCTCGGGCCGCGACGCCGCGCTGCACGCCGACGCTCCGACCTCGGTCGTCGCGGGCGCGTCGGGCGCGCTCCGCTCGAGCGTTCCGGCCGTTGCCGGTGGCGCCACTTCGACTTCGGTCGCCGCTGGCTCTCCCACGAGCGCCGCGGCCGCACCGAGCACGGGCGGTTTGCTGAACGGCGTTGTCTGCGTCGCACCGCGCGTGCTCACCGCGATCACCTCGGTCGAGATTGTTGCGCTGCCTCTTGCCGGTGACGACGGCCAGACGATCTGGGTTGCAGTCGTGAAGGGCACGACCACGCTGACCGACACCGAAACCGCGGTGCTCTTGCCCGGATTGTCCGTTGTCGGCCACGTGATCGACGGCGACACCGAAGCCGTGCTGGCCACACTGGGCGCTCCCCTGCTCGTGCCCGACCAGGCGTCGGCCTTCAGCGCGGTTATTTCGCTCGGCAGCACGAAGCCGACAACCGCGGTCACCGCCACCGCGACTCCTACCGGCCTCAAAACCTGTCCGTAACGGCCCGCGCTAAGCGCCCGGACACCAGTTACTAACCTGTCTTACATGTGCAGGCGCCACCGACTCGTTGCCACCGCGCTCGTGGTGACGATGGGTTTGGTCGGCGCGTCGTGCAAGGCGGGCGGCCACGCGACATCGTTGGCGCCCAGCACCACGACACGGCCGGTAGAGGTAACGGCCGCGGCAACCCCGACCACGACCTCACCCGCTGTCGTTGGTGTGCCGGCACCGACCAAAATCGCGCTAGTCGCACTTGCCAAGGGCGCCACGGTGTCCGTGCATCCCGAAGCCGGTTCGACCGCCGTAATCAAGACGCTGGCCAACCCCACCATCGAAAGGATGCCGCTGGCGATGCTGGCCGTGGACCAGCAGGCCGATTGGATCCAGGTGCGCTTTCCCGAACGGCCCAACGGGTCGCAGGGCTGGGTGCGCGCCAGTGAAGTCACTTTGACCCCGGTGACGAGCCGCATCGTGGTCAGCGTCGGCCAACGGTCGCTGCGCCTACTCGACAAAGACCAGAAGGCCGTTTACGAGACGAATGTCGCTGTCGGCAAGCCGTCTACGCCCACGCCGCTGGGTCGCTTCTACGTCGATATCTGGTTGCCGAACCCCGGCCGTCCGTACGGCACGTTCATGCTCAGCATCGCCGGTTTCTCCGATGTCCTAAAGAGTTTCGGCGGCGGACGCGGTCAGATCGCGATGCACGGCTGGGCCGACCCATCCGTGATGGGCCGCAACGTCAGCAATGGCTGTATCCGGATGCGCAACGCCGACATTGCGCGGCTGAGCGAACTGGCTCCGCTCGGCACCCCCGTCGAGATCGTCGCCTAGCTAGTCGTTGATCGCCGGGTAGACCAGCGTGCGCAGCTGGCCCCGGAAATTGAATGTCCCCGACGGCATCAGCTGGGTCATGAACACCACGGTCAGGTCCTCGGCCGGGTCCACCCAGAACGCGGTCGACGCTGCCCCACCCCAGTAGAAGTCGCCCTTCGATCCGACGGTCTGCGTTGCTACCGGGCCAAGCCCGACAGCCATGGTGAGACCGAAGCCGACACCGTCGAAACCGGTTTCGCCGTAGCCACCCGGCGCGGCGAAGTCGCGCAACTCGCCGTCGCCCGGCAGGTGGTTCAGGCTCATCAACTCGACGGTCTTACGCCCAAGGATGCGCACGCCGTCCAATTCGCCGCCGTTCACGAGCATTTGCGTAAAGCGGAGGTAGTCCGGCGTGGTGCCCACCAGTCCCCCGCCGCCCGAGAGGAATTTCGGGTGCGCGAGGTACGTGCTCTGCTCAGGGTCTTCCATCAGCCGCGTCTCTTTGCGCGCCCCGCGGAAGTAGTTGGCCGCGAGCCGGGACGCCGCCTCGGGCTTCACGCTGAAGCCGGTGTCCACCATGCCCAGCGGGCCGAAGATCTCGTCTTGCAAGAACTCGTCAAGCGGCTGACCCGACATCAACTCGACGAGCCGTCCGCAGATGTCGGTCGACAGGCCGTAGAGCCACTGGGTGCCGGGGCTGAACTCGAGCGGATGGCTGGCCAGGTTCGTGACCAAATCGGCCAGGGTGCCGTTGGCCCCACCGCGGATCGACATCATCGCGGGCAAGAACTTGTCCATCGTGAGCGGCGGGTCGATGCCCCAGCCCAGGCCGGTCATGTGCATCAGGCAGTCGCGGACGTTCATCGGGCGATCAGGGGCGACCGGGCCGTCTTTGCCCCGCACCTTCAAGTCGCGCCATTCGGGGATCCACCTGTGGACCGGGTCGTTCAGTTGAAACAGACCGCGCTCGTACAGCTTCATCAGCGCGACGCCGACAATCGGCTTCGTCATCGAATACAGCCGCCAGATGGTGTCTTCCTCGACCGGGCGGTTGCGTTCGCGATCCATCAGCCCGAACGACTCGAAGTAGCCCAGGGCGCCGTGACGCGTCACCGCTACTTGGCAGCCCGCGATCTTGCCGGGCTCGATGTAGCGAGTGGTGATGTGTTCGCCGATGCGACCAAGCTGCTTGGTGTCGAGGCCCGCTGCGTCCGGATCAACCTTCATGTGTCCCCTTAGATCGTGTGGCCGCAGCATGCCACCCGCACGCGGCGCCCAGTCGTTGGTAACGGTTATCGATGCGCAGACGAACTCAGGTCGCGCGTAGCAGCACGAGATACTGCCCGCCGCCTTCCTCGATTACTGGATCGACCGAAAGGCCCGGCCGCAGTCGGGACACGCGGTCCACGAGCCATGCCGCGACATCATCGGCGTCTTCGTTCGTCGGGCAACGACCGAACGCCTCGCGACCACCCTTGCGCTCGAGTCGTTCCACCGCGGGAAGAATCGGGGCGGGATCGCCGACGAAGAGATGCGCGGCCCACGGCACGACCGGTGTCACCGCGCCCTTGCCAGTGTTGCAACCGCGGTGCGCCAGTCGTTCGGGGACGGGGCCGCCGCCCTTCGACTTCGACTTGGACTTCGCTTTCGTGATGCACATGTCGATGCTCGGCCCACGCGAGTCGTTGGTGGGCACGGATCGGTCGACCGCTTCGTCGCACAACCAGCACCGCCATCCATCGCGCTCACCAATCTCATCGAGTTGGCTCATCGTTCGATCACCGCCCGCAGGGTAAGCGAGAGCCGGTGCGCTTAACACCGGCTCTCGCAGGTGTTGGGGCCGGCGTCGATGATGAACCACAGCCCGGCGAATCTGGTCGGTGCCATCCGGGCCATGCAATAAGGCGTCTCACCGGTCGGTATCGCCCGTGCCATCCGGTCTCGTTCTCACGAGGTACTCGGCCACCTTCGCGGTCACGTCGGCAAAGGCGCTAATACCGACGAGCATCGTGACGACGTCGATCATGCGGCCCGCCGCCGTAACCGGAACACGTCATCGGTCCAGCGACTAGCGCCTGATCCCGAAACGGTCGGCGGCTTCGGACTCGGTCAGCTGTGCACGACTGGCTAAGTCCGCCACGGAGACACCCCGCGCATGCAGCGTGGTCGCCCATTGCGCCAGCCTCGCCTCGAATGTGCCGCAGGCCGCCGCCATGTGGCCGAAGGAGGACAGCAGCTCCTCGATCGGGCCCTCCGCGACCGACCACGCGGCGGCCTTGGTCTGGTCGGGTGGGGACGCGCCACCGACTTCCTCGTCAAGGATCTCGTTGCACAGACCAATGCACT